>QHXG01000294.1 GCA_003222845.1 Acidobacteriota bacterium
TTTCGGGAAACAGTAGTTAGGTACTTCGCGCAGAGGGTTGGAGTCAATCGCTTCTCATTCACACCCTGCTTTAGCTGGGTGACTGCACTCAACACTTTGAATTTACTTAACCGTTTTAACGGTTTCGTTGGCAGCGCGGAAACCGTTGATAATCATCAATCGGTGCCGATATCACCCAGCTAAAGCAGGGTGTGAATGAGGCAGTCCAGCGTCCATGAAAATCGTTCTGGCGGAAGATCGCGGCGGCAAACTGCAGGGCGAGCACTCGTTCGCGACTGAAGTGGTGCGTGTAGGCCGGGATCCAGCCGAGTGCCATTACTTCTTCTCGCAGGAGCAATGGCCGATGGTCTCGCGCAAGCACGCGGAGTTTCGGCTCGAGAATGGCCGATGTTTAGTGGCTGACACGAATTCTCGCTTCGGCACTTTCGTGAATGGTGAAAAGGTCAGCACGCCGGTTGAAGTGCGAGTCGGGTCTCACGTACAGCTGGGAGCTGGTGGGCCAATTCTGCGGGTCGTAAGCATTGAACAAACTGCCAAGCCGGACGCGCAGAATCCCTCAGATCTCGCCGGCGTCACCACCTTGCGCGAGTCGCAGGAAGCCAAAGCCGCAGAGAGCTTAACGCCCAAGGCATCGCCTCTTCAGGAGGACGGGATCGGTACGCGGAAAATGTCGGCTCCTTTGTCAGAGCTGCCGCCTGAAAATCAGCTCAAGCCTTCTGCTTCCAGCGTGCCCGCGTACGTCGAATTGTTCGATTCGGACACGGGGCAGGCAAAGCGCATTCATTTAGACCGAGAGGTCACGCGCCTCGGGCGCGCGCCGGATAACGAGGTTCTGATCGATGCGGATGCCGCCGTCGTCTCGCGTCATCATGCCGAGATCAAAAAGAGTGGTAATCAATTTGCGATCACTGACCTGAAAAGTTTCAATGGGACGCTCGTCAATGGTCAGCGCATCGCCGGCACCGTTCAGCTCTTTAGCGGCGATCAGATACAGCTTGGAGTTGGCGGTCCAGTTTTGCGCCTGATCGATCCCGCACCTCCGGCGCCGCGGCAGCAGCAAGTACGGCCAGGAATTCAATCGTCGGCACAACCGAATATTCCGCCGGAGTTCGGACAAATCGCCGCGATGGCGCGTCGCGAGACGATCGTGGCCTCGGGAACCGGCACACTGAAACCGACCTCACGACCAACTCCGGCGGAGCCGCAGTTGCTGGCACGACTTTCATTCGACAATCGTGCACAGCTCTCAATTGGCCGCGCACCCGACAATGATATCCGGCTCGACGGCCTGCAAATCTCAAATCATCATGCGCGGTTTGCGCTAAACAATGGCGTCGTCACGGTCGAAGATACTGGATCGACCAACGGCGTGTACGTCAACGGCGAGCGCATTAGCGGCCGGCGACAGGTCCAACTGTCCGACGTTATTCAAATCGGCCCCTTCGTCTTGCAAGGCGACACGAGCCAGGGCGTCGCTGTCTATGACACCCGATCAAAGACGCGCATCGACGGCATCAACATTGTAAAGATGGTGCCCAACCGCGCGGGCGGCGGAACCATCAAGCTGCTCGATGATATCGGGCTCACCATTCAGCCAAACGAATTCGTCGGCCTGCTCGGCCCCTCAGGCGCCGGCAAGTCAACGCTGATGGATGCGCTCAATGGCATGCGTCCGGCGAGCAGCGGCTTTGTGCTCATCAACAATCTCGATCTTTATCGCCATCTGGATTCGCTGAAGCAATCGATCGGCTACGTGCCGCAGGACGACATCATTCATCGTGAATTGACCGTCTATCGCACGCTCTATTACGTGGCGCGGCTCCGTTTGTCGCGCGATGTATCGGGCCGGGAAATCGATCAGATCGTGAATGAAGTGATGGATGTAACCGGACTTTCTGAACGTCGAGACGTTCCGGTGGCCCAGCTTTCCGGCGGCCAAAGAAAGCGGGTTTCGATCGCAGTCGAATTAATTACCAAGCCCTCGGTGATCTTTCTGGACGAGCCGACCTCCGGTCTCGATCCGGCGACGGAAGAAAAGATCATGAAACTTTTCCGTCAGATCGCGGAAAGCGGCCGGACGGTAATCCTCACCACGCATGCGATGGAAAACGTCAAGCTCTTCGATAAGATCGTGGTGCTGATGCGCGGCAAGTTAGTCTTTTACGGCGCGCCGCAAGAGGCGCTGTCACATGTGAAGGCCGAAAGCTTCAAAGACCTTTACGACAAACTTGAGGCGCCCGTCGATCAGCAAATTGCGACCATACCGCCACCGCCTTCGAACGCGAGCAAAGCGCAGAAGCGAGCGTTCAAACAACAGCGCGAGCAAATTGCCGAGCAAGTCGCCGACGATTGGAAGCGAAAATTCCAGCACACGGATATGTATCGTCGCAACGTGGTGGAACCGTTAAGCGTTCTGCCGCGCGATGGCCGCGCGCCTGCCCCGCCAAAGCGACGAGCCACCGCCGTTGATGTCGTGCGGCAGTGGGGCACGCTCACGCGACGCTATCTGGAAGTGCTCAGCCGCGACAAATTCAATTTGCTGATTCTTTTTGGACAGGCGCCGATCATTGCGTTCCTTACCTATCTGGTAGTCGGCGCCAAAAGTCCGCGCGACTTTCCTTATTTCGTGCTCGGGCTCGTGGCGCTTTGGTTCGGCACCTCGGTGGCGTCGCGCGAGATCATTCGCGAGCGCGCCGTCTATGCCCGCGAACGCATGGTCAACCTCGCGCTGTTGCCATATGTCGGGTCAAAACTTTTCGTGCTGGCGTTGATCGTTTCGTTTCAATGCCTGCTGCTGTTTGGATCGCTGAAGTTCATGCACTATGCCGGATTGATGAATCTGCCCGGATGGGCCTTGCCGCAGTTCGCCGTAATCATCATCACCGCCATGGTCGGCATCGCGCTCGGCCTGTTGGTGTCGGCGATGGTGAAGACTTCGGAGATGGCAACCAGTTTGGTGCCGTTGATCCTGATTCCCCAGATCCTCTTTTCCGGTTTGGTGGGCGTGCCGCAAGGCGCCTCGAAAGTTATCGGCACGCTGATGCCGGCGACGTGGGCGTTCGATGGCCTCAAACAATTCTCAACCCTTGACACGCTGGATGAAGAAGGCTCTGATCCCAAACGCGAGAACAAAGGCCGAGGTGTTTATAAGCACTACGAAGACAGAAACGACCAGAACATCAAAGATGCGCGCGAAGATGTCGACAAGTACAAGAAAGATGCCGAGAATGATTTGAAGGTCTACGAGCGGAAGATGAAAGATTACGTGCGGGAATTGCAGAGCGGCCAGCAAGCCACCCAACCCGAAGCGCCAAAGCTAAAGCCCGTTCCGGAAATCCACGGTGCTGACAAGATACCGGAAGATTTAAGCAGCTACATCAATTTCCTACATCCATGGGGGCATTGGATTATAGATCCTTTCATACTGATCGTGATGTTCTTCCTACTGGTGATTGCGACGATCATTACCTTGAGGGCGCAGGATATTTTGTGAGGAACCCAGGGCTGCTGAAACTCTTTTCTCTAGCCCAGGCGTTTCACGCCTGGGAACCTAAAGGCGATTGATTCACCAAGCCTCCTTTCAGGAGGCTTTTGCATGAATGGATTAAAGTATTAGCGAAAGCCCCATAAATGGGGCTCAAGGATTCATGCCACTTCACCAACCCAGGCGTGAAGAGTCTGTGTCAGAACCCGGAGCGGTAGCGATGGGATCCTAACAATTCCGCGAAACTTGATGATCCGGTCGCTACCGCTCGCGGTTCCGACACGGACTCTGAACGCCTGGGATAGTGGAAAGAACCAGCACGATCGGAGGCGGAGCTAATTCTTCGGCGGCGGTTTGTGGTAAATCTGCATATAGAGAGCGTCTGCATTACGAGGATAAATGGCCCGCAGAATGTTGTACTCCCCAATGGCCGCCTTCTTGTCACCGGTCATCAGATAATCAATTCCCAGATTGTAATGCGCTCCGGCATAATCGGGCTTGAGTTTTACCGCCTGCTTAAGCGCTTCAAGCGCATCTTTCCATTTCTGCACATTCATATAGGCGACGCCCAGGTTGTTATAGGCGGCCGGCCAGTCTGGTTTCAGTTGAACGGCTTGTTTGAATTCCGTGACCGCCTCGTCCTTCTTCATTAAATGACTGTAGGTGATGCCGATGTTGAAATGGCCTTCCGGCAGGTCAGGCTTTAACTGGATGGACCGCTGCAGCGGCTCTAGTGCTGAGGTGTAATTGCCGAGGTTGTTGTAGGCCCAACCGAGATTGTTGTAAGCCTCGGCGTAGTTAGGCTTTAACTCGATCGCGCGCTTCAGGGGTGGGATCGCTTCGCTAAAACGTTTGCTTTTTCCGAGCGCGTATCCCAGATTATTATTCGCCTCGGCGTCATCCGGCTTGAATTGAATTACGCGACGGTACGCTTCGACGGATTCGGGATAACGGCCCAACTTGTCGTACATCCACGACAGCGCGCAGTAAGCGTCGACGAAATCAGGCTTGATTCGAACGGCTTGCTTGTAAGCGTCGGCCGCATCCGCGATCTTATCGAGCCGTCGATAAGCATCGCCAAGATTATTGTATGCTTCGGCGTAATCGGGTTTGAGGTTGATGGCCTCTTTATAAGATGCGATCGCGTCGTCATATTTCCCGGCGTTGTATGCCGCCACACCCTGATCGTAATAGACGATGCTGAGAGAGTTCCGTGCTTCTTCGTCTTTCGAGTCCAGACTTACGGCTCGCTTCAGCGCATCGAACGCGTCCGCCTGCCGGTCAGTCTTAAGATAGGCGTTTCCGAGGTCTCGATAAGCTTCGGCCCAATCGGGTTTGAGCTGCAATGCCTGCTTTTCCGCCGCGATGGCTTCGTCATATCGTTCAAGATTGAAATAAGCTTCACCGAGGTTGAGCTGCGCATCGGGGTAATTGGCTCTCTGGCGCAGCGCTTGTTTATATTCGTCGACGGCTTTTTCGTACTGGCCCGCGTCGAAATAACTATCGCCACGCTTGTTGTACTCTTCAGCCGTCAAAACGCGCTTTGCGGCATCACCCAAAGGTTTAGCACCGAGCCCTGTATCGTCAACGCGCCCCGTTTCTTTGCCGGAGTCGCTTCCCTGTTTACCCGAATCCGTTCCTTGCTTGCTTGAGTCACTCCCTTGTTTGGCTGAGTCAGTTCCTTGTTTACCTGAATCAGCAGTCCCTCTAGTATGTGCCGCGCGGACCGTGGAGCGTGCAATTGTTTTCTTCTCAATATGTTTGGGAGCATGCGCGCGATTTTGCGGCGTGCTAAAGATGCCCTTGCCTAGTTTTGCCTCGACATCAGCGCTGGCAATCAACACGCTTGCGCCGCCGCCGATATCCTGTGCGAAAGAAACGGCTGGACATGTCAGGCCAGACAAAGCCACTGTTACCATCAAAACGATCGCACGGGCGTAGGTTGAAGTTTGGGTAATCATCTCTCACCTCGGAAGTAAAATCATTTTCAAAGGGGAGCGCACTCCTGAAGTCTACTGTGAGTCATGCTTGACTACAAGTACTTGGCCCCGTATTTTCGAGGCTGAATCGTAGACGTGAAAAACGTGGTCGTTTTGCCGTGGCCAAAATCCTGCAGAGACAGAAGCCAAACAAATCAGCCCCCCTTGCGCTGTTAGCTTTCTTTTTCAGTTGTTTCGCCAGCATCTCCCTTGCTCAGGATTTTCTGCCGGCTCCGCCATCAGAGCGCAAACTTGTCTATATACTCAGTGAGCAAAATCAACTCGTGCCGCTCCCTAACGAACTGGGACTGACACCGCTGCACACGGATCAAGTTTCGAAGAGCGATAGGGTGAGTTACATCGAATTGAAAGGCGAGCATGCGTCGACAATCCTGACCACTTCGACACCGCGGTGGTTTTTATTCACCTATCAAAGACCGGGCGCGCATCCGCCTTTTTTGGTTTGGTTGACGCCTCGTCGCAGCGCCAGAAGAGTCACTGCCGTCGCTCAACGAGGAATGGCCGGCTTTGCGATCTCTTCGGAAGAAATCATCAAGCCTTCGGTTCGCGTGCTGGCGAGCATGGGCGGCGGCGAGGTTTTTATGGAATTGCGTCCGCGTAATTCGCTGATACCGGGAGAATATGCGATTATTGGCGATGACCTGACGCGCATTGCCACGTTTCGGGTAGTTGTTCGATGAACTACGAGTTTGTCGTCCGGCTGGGTACCGCAGGCATCTTGCCTGCTTAGTTTGTGAAGGCACGGCAGGCAGAATGCCTGCGTACAAGCTCGAGCTTATCGGACACTCAGGAGAACAAGATGCAGGATTCATCAAGCGACTGTTCAAGACCACCTTCGATCAAGGTGAAAGGCTTCTGGACACCGGGGCGAATTGTGCTGACGCTGATCGGAGTCGTCTTAATCGGCGCGCTGGGAATATCGAGTTGCAACTCTACCGAAAGAAATACGAATCAGCCTGGGGTTGCGAGATCGGGTGGTCCTGCTAACGCGAAGTTGCCGACATCGCTATCAAACAATCCACCACCGAACTATCCGCCGCCCACAGCATTCGTAAGTCTGCCTCAGCAAGTGCGCGACACGAAGGTTGAAACTTTGGAAGGCGAATCGCTCAAGCTTTCGGATTATGCAAACAAAGTCATCATAGTAAACATCTGGGCCACCTGGTGTGGACCTTGCCGCCTGGAGATGCCGGAGTTGGTAAAGATGAATAACGAGTTCAAGTCGCGCGGGTTGGTGGTGCTGGGACTGGCTACGAAATACAACGAGAGTAACGATCCTGAGCACGTGAAAGAATTCGTGCGTTCGCAAAAGGTTACATATAAGATTATTTGGGATGACGGCACTTTAGCGGCGCCGCTGGTCGAGGCGGTTGGAGCCCGTTCAGTAATTCCACAGAGCTTTGTGATCGCGCGCGATGGCCGTATTGTAAAGCACTTTCAGGGCTTCAGCCCATTATCGACACCGCAGTTAATGCGCGCGGCGGTAGAAGAAGCATTGAACGATAAGGGCAAAGCATGAAGCGAGTTTCTTATTCCCTCTCCCTTTGGGAGAGGGCCAGGGTGAGGGCGCGAAGCGTAGAGAAAAAGAAAAAAGGTATGGGGTAGTTTCGCTGTGCTTGCTAGTCCCTCACCCCAATCCTCTCCCAAAGGGAGAGGGCGTTTGGAAGACCGCGACGTTGCCTTGACTACCGACAAAGTATTGGCGCACTGCTCACACCATGACAATCGACGTCAAACAAAAACTGCAAGGCGAACTCGACGGACTAGAGGCGGAGCTGCGCATACATCTCCCGAAAGAAATCAAGCGCGCGCTCGAGTTTGGCGATTTGCGGGAGAACTCGGAATATCAAACTGCGCTGCAACGGCAGACGATGGTCAAGGCGCGCATACGCGAGCTGCGCCAGCGCCTGAGTGAAATCTCGTCTATTGACCTTTCGAGAATTCCGCGCGACAAAGCTGCGTATGGTTCGACGCTGGTGCTTTACGACTCCGAACGCGAAGAAGAGGTCACCTATCGCCTGGTCACACCCGAAGAAAGCGATCCGGCGGCAGGTTTGATTTCTACCGTCTCTCCAATCGGTCGCAGCCTGATGGGCAAAGAAGCAGGCGACGAAGTCGTCGTAACTATCCCGTCAGGTTCGCGGCGATTTGAAATCCGGCGACTGAAAACGCTGCATGACGAACCGGCCAAGTAGACGCGCAAGGTGCGCGAAGGAATAACCGCGGCGCGCGACCTCAGTTCAACGTGCTCGCTTGCGGAAGATCAGTGGCGAGACGCGCCGCTGATTCGACTCAACCCCTTTTCTAATTCCTCATAGACCGGATACAACCATTTGCTCGCGGCCTCGTGACGAAAGGAAGTTTGAAGTTACTGATCATTCGTCTATGTTGAGATGGGCTCCGAAGGCCGGATCTTTTCTAACAGGTCGCCGACACGATCGTCGCCAGGCCGGCTGAAGTCTTCGTACCAGAGGCCGGCGTGACCGAACGATTGAGGCTGCGCCAAACAAACCAGCTCGTCAGCCAGCGACGCAACTACCTTGTGGCCTTCAGGCGAGGCGACAGGGACAGCCGCGATAATTCGCTCGGGTTTCATTGTTCGCAACGCGCCGATCGCGGCTTTCATCGTCGAACCCGAGCGAATGCCACAATCAACGAGGATTATTTTTCGCGCGGCCAGATTGATCGGCGAACGTCCTCTTCGACAGGTTTGCTCGCGACGCTTCAGTTCGGCCATGGCGTCTTCGACGAAGTGCTTAAGCGGCGTGGATGGCGTTACAGTTGCCAGTTCCTCATCAATAACTAACGAGCCGCCGAGGTTGACTGCGCAGATCTGTGAACCCGTCCCCTGCGGCGCCAGCAGTCTGCGGATGAGCACAAGATCAAACGGCAGTCGCAGATGGATCGCAACCTCGTGCGCCACGGGAACCCCGCCCAACGCGATACCCATTACGATGGAGTCGCCACGGGCGCGGTGCGTTTGGAGTTGCAGCGCCAGCTCACGGCCGGCGGCCCGCAGATTCGGAAAACGCGTTGTTCGGTTGAGCAACTCAATGCGCTTGTGCGAGGATTCTGCCGCAGTGCTGTTTGAAGATTGAGTCATTACCATCGCTGTGTCGTTTCCGGAAGAGAATTTAGCCTCAGATTGATCTCAGTTTGAACCACGAAACTTTCAATGTCGAGATCGGCGCATCGGTGAGTTTGCGCCCGGCGACAGAGGCTGACGAAGATTTTCTCTTCGAACTTTTCGCCAGCACGCGAATGGATGAATTCAAATTTCTGCTCGGGGACGAGGCGCAGGTAGAGGCGCTCGTCAGAATGCAATTCAATCTGCAGCGCCAGCAATACGACGCGGGCTATCCCGAGGCTGACCACAGAATTATTCTCCGCGACGGTCAGCAAATCGGCAGGCTGTTTGTCGATGAGAGCGACGTGGAATTTACGCTGGTCGACGTCGCGCTGTTGCCGGAACAGAGGAATTCCGGTTTGGGGACGTACTTGATTCAGCAGTTATTGCGCAGAGCAGCCGACAAGGGAAAGCGGGTCAGGCTTCACGTTTTGAAATCCAATCCGGCCCGCCGCCTGTACGAGCGGCTTGGTTTTTCCAGGGTGGCAGAAGATGGCATGTATTTCGAGATGCTTTGGGAATACAAAGCTGGCCCGTGGTAAGTTTGAGCATCCGCGGATTTTGAGAGAGGAGGAGCGATGGCAGCCCGTTTGGAACATGAAGAGTTTGCCAAATATTTACACGAAAAGTTTCGCATCCGGCTTAACGAGCAAACAATCGAAGCCGAGCTGACTGAGATCTCGGAACACCTGGTGTCTCCACGACAGGAGAGATTCTCGATCGTATTTCGAACCTCGAATGAGATGCTGCTTGAGCAAGGCCAGCGGCCTTTCGAACACGATCAAATGGGAAACTTCGAACTGTTTATCGTGCCCATCGGCCGCGACGAAGATGGCACTTACTACGAAGCAGTATTCAATCGTTTGGTCAAGAAGAAATGACGCGCTCAGACTATGACGATTACCTTGCGTGAGGTTATGGCCGAGGACGAAGCGCTCCTCCGAGAAATCTATGCTTGTACGCGCGCCGCTGAGCTGGCAATGGTTCCGTGGAGCGACGAACAACGAGAAGCCTTTCTGCGATTTCAGTTTGACGCGCAAGACTCTCACTATCGGTCGCAGTTTCCCAAAGCCAGTTATCAATTGATTCTCAAGAACACCGAACCGGTCGGTCGGCTTTACGTTTTGCGGGACGACACCGAGATTCGGATTTTGGATATCACCGTGCTTCCACAATATCGCAACGCCGGAATCGGCACCTCACTAATCCGCGACCTGCTCGCTGAGGCAGATCGCAGCGGCAAGACGGTGACCATCTGGGTCGAGCAGTTCAATTCATCTCAAGCTCTGTTTCAGCGTCTGGGGTTCGCGAAGATTCAAGCTGATGGTTACAGCGACCTTTTTGAATACCGTGCCCGGAAGTAACTGAATCTAGAAACCTTGACCCGGAAATGCTTGTTGAATGTTTTCCTGAAAGATACTAGACTCTAAAGTCGATAGTAGCGGACCCTCGCAGTTCCGCCCGGCTATCGGACCGGCCTCCGCCCGGCCAAATCAGGAGGGTAAATGTTAATTTCACGAAGAACGTTCATGCGCGCCGGAACCCTGGCCGCGCTCTTTGCCGGAGTGCCGCTCGCAACTGTTAATGTCCTGGGCCAGAGAATACGCAGAAGTCCGGACGATAATCCGGTCGATGAAGCAGCACAAATAAACAACGCCCTCTCAAATTACACCAAAGCCACATTCGTTTCATATATCAATTCGGTTTTTCTGTTTCGCGCTGTCGGTGTAAGAAGGGATATCGAGGTAACGCTGATGCAAGTCAGCGACATGACAGCCGCGCCCGGAGGAGAATGTTTCTCGCTGCTGTTCCGTGGCGGCGGCGGGCCGGCGCTGCGACAAAATACTTACACCGTCGAACACCCGGCGCTTGGTACTTTCAAGTTATTTTTGGTTCCCGTCGGGACCGACGACAATGGCGCCCAGGGTTACCTGGCAACGATAAACCGCCTGTCATACAAAGCGGCAATGACGCCGCCACCATCAGGTAAACCTTCCGGGAAAACTAAACTGACCGCGCCCGCACAACCTCAGAACAACCCGCAAAGAACAACGACGCCCGCTGATTCGCCTGAGCCAATAAAGAAAAAGCCGCCGGAGACAAATCTCTTCGATACTGAGCCCTTGTGAGAAACCGCTTTGAATCAGTAAGTCTTATTAATCCCATTTTGCTTTCGACACGAGATGCGTGGAACGCGACTTACGGGTTCATGCATAGTTTTGTTCGTGATAATACGCCATGCTGGTCAGTAAACCGTCTTAAGCTTCGGTTTATGCGAAAAGCCGGAATTGGTCGTGAAATGTACGCCAAGATGCTGGCAAAAATTGTTGCTTGCAATTTTGCGGAGTTGCGAGTAGAATCCCCGCCGCTTCAAAACTTGCTGTGCTTTTCAGGCTCTTTAAGGTAGGGAATCGTTGGCATTACATCGGACGGCTTACGATCTTTCCAAAGTTTTTCGTGGCCCAGTTCAGAGTTGAATGCCTTCAGCATGGCAATCTAA
>QHXG01000295.1 GCA_003222845.1 Acidobacteriota bacterium
TTGGAACTCGCCGTGGAAACTGAAATGCCGTCTGTTGTATACTCTCGGCGGATTTTCATACACGCCGGAAGTAGTAAATGGCAATCGACAATCGATGGCAGCAGTTCGCAAGAGCGTTAGTTTCGCTTTTTGCCTGCGCAATACTTGCACCTTCAGCCTGTCTAATGGCCCAGGGCAATTCCACTGAAGTGGACAGCGCCTTTGCCCGCGCGACCCAGTTGCACGAGGCTGGAGACCTGGAAGGAGCAATCCGCGGCTATCAAGCGATTCTTGCTTCTCATCCTCAAAGAGCAGATGTCCGGTCGAACCTGGGCGCTGCGTATTCGCGACTGGGGCGCTACGAAGACGCGATTGAACAATATAAACAAGCTCTCGCGCTGGATGGTCGCAACTTGGCGATTCGCTTCAATCTCGCGCTGGCCTATTACAAGGCGGCCTGGGTCGCCGAAGCGGCAGACGAGCTAAATCGGCTTCTAGCCGCGGCGCCCGAGAACCTGCCTCAACGGCCCAACGCCATTCGGCTCTTGGCGGACTGTGAGGTTCGCCTGGGCGAATACAAGAAGGTCATCGAGCTGCTGTCGCCTCTTGCGGAGCGAGATCCTTCGGATCGCACCGTTGCGTATCTCCTTGGAAGCGCTCTTATCGGCGATGGCCAGACTGATAAAGGGCAGGTAATAATCGATCGAGTATTTCGCGATGAGAATTCCGCCGAGGCTCGGCTGCTCATGGGATCGATTCTCTTGCTGGCTGATGATGGTCATGGGGCCATCAAAGAATTCGAACGTGCAATTGAATTGAATTCCAAGTTGCCGACGCTGCGCGCCTGGTATGGCAGAGCGCTGATGCGGATGGGAGACGGTGAAAAGGCCAAAGCCGCTTTCAAAAACGAGCTGGCTGCCAATCCGAACGACTTCGATGCTAACCTCTATCTGGGTGTTTTGTTTCGACAAGACAAGCTCTTTGATGACGCTTTTGGGTATTTGTCTCGCGCGGTTCAACTACGTCCGCGCGATCAATACGCGCACTATCACCTGGCCGCGGTTTATGCCGCGCTCGGGAAACCAAACGAAGCACGGCCCTTGCTCGAAAGCGTGACCAGGGAACATCCTGATTTCATTGAAGCCCACGTGCTCCTGGCGTCTGTTTATTACCGGCTCAACCGGACTGAGGACGGCAAACGCGAGCAAGTGATTATCCAAAAGTTGAATGCCGAGCAACAGGCCAAACAACCCGGCGTCAAGGCTGTCGAGAAGATCGACGCCGCAAAGCCGCCTGCGGATCCGCGGAACAACCAGATGCAGCAGAAGGAAAGGCGTTGAGCTTTTATGAATCCCTCAAGATTCCGGGCGCGGATTTGTTCATTAGCTGTGACAACCTTACTCGCCTCGGCAACCATCGTGTGTGCGCAAGCGCCACGCCGGTCACAAAGCAGACAGCCCCCAGCTAAGACAACTTCCGATCAATCCGATGCGGCGTTTGATCAAGCAGTCAAACTCGGAAACGAAGCCCGCCAGGCCGAGCAATTACCTCAGGCACTTGATCAATACACGAAAGCCTTAAAGATACGACCCACGTGGACGGAAGGATGGTGGAATAGCGGCGCGATTCTTTATGAAGAAGACCGTTACGCGGAGGCGCGTGAGGCATTCCAGAAGCTTCTATCGCTCGACCCGAAGAATGCCGCGGGCTGGGCCATGCAGGGACTGTGCGAGTTTGAGACGCGCGAATATGATCAAGCGATTGTTTCGCTGTTGCGTGGGCGTTCACTGGGATTGGCAAAGTATCAGGAGCTTGAGTCGGTCGCGCGCTATCATGCCGCGCTGCTTTATATTCACTTCGAGCAGTTTGAAATAGCCTATGATGTGCTGACTGAATTCTTGAAGTCCGGCAATGACAGCCCGAAAGTCATCGAGGCCTTTGGGCTGGCGCTGCTGAGGATGCCGTTCCTCGCCAGTGAAATCCCGCCAGACAAGCGTGAGCAGGTTTTGATCGCCGGGCGGGCGGCATTCAATATGGCGGCCCGGCGACCCGATGAAGCGCGAGCCGCGTTCGATCAATTGTTGTCACGTTATCCGAATGCGCCAAACGTTCATTATGCATTTGGCGTCTTTCTATTGAATCAGGATGCTGACACCGCACTCAAGGAATTCAAGCGCGAATTGGATATTTCCCCTCAGCATCAGCCCTCGATGGTGCAGATGGCTTTCGAGTATCTCAAGCGCGACGACTATAACACCGCATTGCCACTGGCAGAGAAAGCAGTACAGCTTGCGCCGAAGATGTTTCCTGCCCGCAACGTGCTCGGCCGCGTCCTGTTGGAGTTGGGCCAGATAGATCGAGCGATCAAGGAGCTTGAAGAGGGAGCGCGGCTCGCCCCGACGAGCCCGGAAATGCATTACGCATTGGGCCGAGCCTATCGGCGGGCCGGGCGCGAGCAAGACGCCAAGCGCGAAACGGCCCTGTTCCAGAAGCTACAGGATGAATATAATGCCCGCCGCAACGCGGAGCTGACTGGAAGAGACGCCGATAGTAACCAGCCCAAGGAAAAACCTTGAATTAGAAATGAGAGGCGAGCACCCATGTGTCAGAACCGCGAGCGGTAGCGACCGGATCAATCAAGCGCGCCCGGTACGATCCGGTCGCTACCGCTCGCGGTTCTGACACGGCACGCTAAGAAGAATGATAAGGACTATTCTGAGTTTGATGGTCGTGGTACTTTGCCTGCTGATCTTCGGTGTGGGTTCTAAAGTATTCTACCAAACAAGTCCGGGTCAGCGCTGGCATCCGAGAAGATCGCCAGCGAATGTCGAGTTTAAGGGCGATCAGGTCTGCGTTGAGTGTCATAAGAAACAGGTAGTAACGCAATCTCAAAGCGCCATGGGGATGGCGATGGAACCGGTGGCAAATTCCAAAGTGCTGGCCGCAAATCCCGTCATGACTTTTAGTAGCGGCCCATACACTTACGAAATAAAGCGGAAGGATAAACAGAGCACTTACACGGTTACCGATGGAAAGGAAACCATCAGCTTGCCGATTCTCTACGCTTTCGGGCAGGGCAAGGCCGGACAAACGTACGTGCTTCAGTATGAAGGCGCGTATTACGAGAGTCTCGTGAGTTTCTACAACGAGCTTCGTGGACTTGACTTTACGATTGGCGCGCCGCGCACGGTACCTGAATCTCTGAAGAAGGCGCTGGGCCGCCGCCTGTCAGAGAATGAAACCGGGAATTGTTTCGCTTGTCATTCAACCGGCGGTGTCACGGGCGGGAAAATCAACCTCGGGACGATGACTCCCGGAGTCCGCTGTGAAGCGTGTCATGGACCAGGCGGAGCGCACGTAATGGCAATTAAGACAGGCGAGTCAGGCCGCAACCTGATCTTTAACCCCAGCCGGCTCGGCGGCGATGAATTGACCCAGGAATTTTGCGCCTCTTGTCATCGCGGGAGCGATGAGTTCAGCCTTCTCAGGAGCATGGAGATCAACAATGTCCGCTTTCAGCCTTACCGCATCTTTCACAGCAAGTGCTATTCGGATGATCGCCGGATAGCCTGCACAGCATGCCATGATCCTCACGAACCTCTCAGGCAGAACGCGGCTCATTATGATTCGAAGTGCCTGACCTGCCATGTATCGAAAGGGCAAGCAGCGGCTCAAGGGTTGGCGGTTGGCTGCCGGGTCGGCACAAAAGATTGCACTTCGTGTCACATGCCAAAAATAGAAGTCCCGGCCGCGCACTTCAAATTCACGGATCATTACATTCGCGTGGTTAAGTCCAACGAGAAATTTCCAAACTGAACGACCGGCATGAGATATTCGCTTTCAGTTTTCATTTCGGCCGTGGTTGTCGGCGTCGTTGCCAGTCCGCTTCACTCGCGCGGGCAGCAGGCGCCCAGGACGAATACGCCGGCAGCTTCCGAAAAGGCTCCGGTAGTCTTCGTCGAAGTTCCCCCCAGTGAAAGCAAAATCACCTGGGTGCATGATAACGCGCGCTCTGAAGCTCATCATTTGCCGGAAACCTGCGGCGGCGGCGGAGTCTTCTTCGATTATGACAACGACGGTTGGATGGACATTTATCTGGTCAATAGTGGTCCGTCGGATTTTTTCACGCCGAACACAGCGCTGAAGAACGCTCTCTACCACAATAACCACGACGGCACGTTTACGGACGTAACGGATAAGGCCGGGGTAGGGGGCGGCAATTTTGGCATGGGTGCCGCGGCTGCTGATTACGACGGTGATGGCTGGGTGGACCTCTATGTGACCGGCTATGGACGGAACATCCTCTATCACAATAACGGCAACGGTACTTTCACCGACGCTACTGACAAAGCGGGCGTGGCCGCGCCGGGCTGGTCCACGAGCGCGGCCTGGTTCGACTATGACAATGACGGCAAACTCGATCTGTTCGTCTCGAGCTTCGTGCAATATAGCGGCACCGGCACGATCTTCTGTGGTGATAACCGCCTGGGCCGGCGCTATTATTGCGTGCCGCGTGTCTTCAAACCCCGCCCAAGCTTCCTGTTTCACAACGATGGCAACGGCAAATTCACCGACGTCAGTAAGCAATCGGGCATCGCCAACTCTCTCGGCAAATCCTTTGGCGTGGTGGCGACCGACATCAACAACGACGGGTTGATGGATCTGTTCGTGGCGAATGACACAGTTGCCAACTTTCTCTTCGTGAACAAGGGCAATGGCAAATTTGAAGATATCGGCCTCATGGCAGGCGTTGCCTACAGCGATTCCGGGGCCCCGCGCTCCGGCATGGGAGTGGACGCCGCTGACTTCGATGGTGATGGCTGGCAGGACTTGTTCGTGGCTAATATCGATCAGGAACTCTTCAGCTTGTACCAGAATCAAAGGGACCTGAGCTTCATTGATAAGCCCGGAGAAATCGGACGAGCCACGCGCTTGCTCAGTGGCTGGGGCCTGAAGTTTTTCGATTACGATAATGATGGCAATCCCGACTTGATTCTCGCCAATGGGCATCCTGACGATATGGTCGAGGTCCAGTCGTTGAAAGTGAAATACAAAGAACCTCTGCTGATGTTCGAAAACGTGAACGGCGCCTTCAAAAACGTGAGTGCGGTTTCCGGCGCGGTCTTTAGCAAAGACTTTCCCGCGCGCGGCTTGGCCTTGGGAGATTATGACAACGATGGCGATCTGGATGTGCTCATTATCAATAATGGCGCGGCGCCGATCCTCCTAAGAAACCAAGGTGGAAACCGTAACAACTGGCTCGGACTTCAGCTTGTCGCCACCCGAAGCAATCCGGCCGCCGTCGGCGCGATCATTACCTGGGAAGCGGGAGGCGTGAAGCATCGGCGACTGAAAACGAGCGGTGGCAGCTTTCTCGCTACGCACGATCCCCGTGAAATCCTCGGCATAGGCCAGGCTACGAAGATTGACAGCGTTGAGATCAAGTGGCCGAGTGGACGCGTGGATAAGCTTACGAACCTACCGATCAATAAATATGTCAAGGTTGTCGAGGGGAAGGGAGAATGACTGTCTCCTCGCATTTCGTTGCCTGGCACGTAGCTAAAATGACCGAATAGTAATATCGGTACGACCGGTTTTGTACCGAGCAACAACCATAGCAACGATTACAGGTATCAATAGAGTGAACAGAAGATTCATGACCTACCCAGTAGCGAGCACACCGGATGGAAAAGCTTATACGAGCTAACGATCTCACTTCTGAAAAACTAAATTATCGAACTCC
>QHXG01000296.1 GCA_003222845.1 Acidobacteriota bacterium
GATCTCGACCGGCGTGAATCCATCGCGTTGGGCCGTCACGTTGTAGCGGCCGGGAGGAAGCAGCGGAATTACATAAGAGCCACGGTCATCCGTCGCCGCATGTCTGTGCAATGCAGTGCTGAGATTGAAGACTGTGATGTTGACCGACGGGATGACCGCGCCGGTTTCGTCCGACACCGTGCCGCTTAGCGTCGCTGATGCCGACTGGGCGACAACCACGCCAATAGAGGTGGCCATGAGGATCAAAACGATGCAAATGCGAATGATCCTCTGTGCAACCTCTGTGCTTCTCGGTGTCTCTGTGGTGAAATCACGTAAAACACTGCTCACCACAGAGGCACAGAGGTCACAAAGAGAACCACGGAGAAGAAGTCTTGATAGCCTACTTCTGGTACACATGTTGGATTCCTTCAGCCAATCTTTCAGCCGAACTCAGCGCCCGCCAGAACTGCGCTGACTTGATCGTTGCCGCGCTCTTGCCTTCAGCGGAGATGGTGAATGCAGCGCGTACTGCCTCGTCATTCGCATAGCTTAGTTCGACCAGGCGATCGGCAGACTGCGCCAGATTTGCTTCGGTAACGACTTCGTCGGTTGCTGCGCTCGACCCATTGAAGATTGGCCGCAGCTCCTGTCTTAGGGTGGCGACCTCGCGTTGATAGCCTGTCGCTTGTTCGCGGATCATCGCGAGCCATTTCGCCTGAGCTGCTGCGTCGAGCCCATGCATCTGTTCAGGTGAAAAACGCGTGGCCAGTTTCTTCAGGGCCGAAGCATGAAGTAACGCCTGGCGCGAATGGGCCATCACGCGATTCGTGTAACGATTGATCTCCTCATCAATCGCTTCGCCCACGAGTCGCGCCGAGAAGTATGCCCGTAGCTCCGCATCAGCAGGAGTGCGATTGTTCGCCACCTCGACTTCGCGCACGGTCGCATTCTTCGATCCATTTGACGGACGCTTGAGGGCCTCAGCCACTGTGCTGACTTCGACCTTCACTGCGGGGTTGTTGCGCACGGGACTGAGAGCCCGCAGGATTTCATTCTTGCGAGCGTCGTTTTCCGCGAGCGCTTCGATACGCAAGGCGCCAGCGGCAGTTCGCGTCAGGCTCACTTGCTCACCAAGGTTAGCTTTGATCCGATTGAGCAGATAGGTGATTTCAATCTCGAGTTCCGGAGAAGCGACCGCATCGGCGGGCGATTTATGATCGGTGGAATCTATCGCGGCAGTCGTCTTGTCTTCAGTGCGACTCTTCGTTCTTTCCGGCAGCAATTCAGGATCAGTTTGAAACACGTCCGGAGGCACACTGCCGGTTGATTTCTTTTCAAAAGCCGCTTCGCTAAACCTATATTCTCTTCGATCGCCATTGCGCACGACGATCATCCTCTGTTCAATCGCGTGAAGATCCCCTCTCGTTAACGTCAGCGAGGCGCTCAATAACCCATTCGGACCGTTCGCCGCGCTGTTTTCATAATTCAGAATGTAAGTGTTCGATCTTTCATCGACCGTGATCGCCTCCGGGTGCTCAACGAGCATATTGAAGGTCGCGGCTGATGCGTCCAAACGCCAGAGTTCGCCGTTTTCAATGACCGCTTGGACGGCCACTTCGGGCGCGGTGCGCGGCTGAGGCTCCACTCCGCGACGATACACCATGTTGGTTCCGTCTTGCTTCGCCCATTCACCCGCGACCAGGTGGTTCTGTTCGTCATAGAGCCGGCGCAGTTTGAGTCCACGTGCCGCACTCTGCCAAATCTCAACGCGACTCCGAACTGTTGGATTGCTTCCATCCAATCGCCGCTCTTCAATGTTTACGGTGCGATGTATCACAGTCCCGGGTTCGCCGGCAGATACTTCGTCCGCCGTAGTGGACCGTCGCAAGAGTTCTGAGGCGGACACAACCGGCACGTGCATACGAACCAGCAACAGAGCGGCTATCAAGATCAGCGAGAGACACACCGTGATCAACTCAGGACGCAACATGAAGCGGAGGCTCAACAGCCATTGCTTCATTCCTTCAATGAACTGGTAAATCGCTCGCGGTTGTTGTTGATCGCGATTCTTCTCTGTGCTAACTCTGTGGTTCTCTGTGTCTCTGTGGTGAAGTTGGGTTTCTTCGGCCCGTGAGAGAGCCTCCGAGGCCAGCGACGGATCGGAATAGATGACCTGCAAGCTGGGCCAGGAAGTATCGAAGTCCAGCGTGGCCTCCAACGTACGATCGTCGCTAAGCGCAATCCGCGCCTTCCTCTGATGCAACGCATTGGGCTCGACACTCAGGAACAGAAGCCTCATCTCCTGCTCGCTAAATATCTCGACGAAATCAATCGGCTCCGCGATGCTAATGCTGACGCTTTGCTCGCTCAGTTCAGAGCCGACCTTCTGCGCCGCCATCAGGTAGCCATTAACCGAAATGCAAAGCTCAGAGGGTTTGTGCTCATAAACTTCGCGCGCCGCCTTTCGGCATTTTTGCCGCTCGCGATCCGAGCCGCCACCTGTTGCGCCACTGTCATCGCCTCCGTCATCACCGCCTCTCCCGCGACTGTCGGTGCCCAGGGTGTCCGTGGGAAATCGTTCGTCGAGCGAAGGGAGATCAAGCAGACTATTCAATTCATCCAGGCACGCCGGACAACTGACTGTGTGCGCGAGAGTGACGTGGTTGATTCCTGATCTGGCGCTGTCACGATAGAGACTTTCCATCTGGTCCCATGTCAGACATTCACCATTACGAGAATCGAAGATCATCCGGCGCAGCTCATTAAGAAACTCATCAACCGTGCGCGCAAACCCATTGCCCGCGGACTGGGGCGCAAGCGTCATCGCCGGCAATGAGCGCGACCGCGCGAAAGTTTTGCCGGTTGCAAGCGAGGACGCTTGAGCTCCAGTCCGTTCGCCGAGGAAACGCAGACCCTTTGGATTTTCGAGATACTGTCGCGCCTCGCTGCGCGCCACGCGCAAACGTTCCTCGACCGCCTCGCGCGTGCACCGCATAACTTGCGCAATCTCTCTCGGGTAATAACCATGCAGAAAACGCAGGACAAGCACGCTGCCCGCCTTCGATGTTTCTTTGCGCATGCAGGCGTATTTACAAACTTCGCGCAATTGATCCTGCAAGCGAATTCGTTCCCGAGGATCGGCGGCGCGCAGCCCAATCTCCGCCGAATCGTAATCGACAATCGAAATCGTCCGATGTTGTCGCCGCGTTGAGCGTCGCAGTTGCGACAAGTGAAGATTGCGCAGCAAGCTATACAAATAGCCGTTCAGGTTGTTAATCGCGTCGAGGTCGGGCTGGGCAAAAGTAAATTGAATATAAGCGTCGTGAACGAGGTCTTCAGCCCGCTCACGATCGTGCTCGGTCAGTTGCAAGGCCCAGGAGCGCAGTTTGCCATAGCGCGCGAGGAATACTTCCTCGTGAGCCTCGAAATCACGAGCAACTCTCGACGTTTGTAGCACTGCCTTCATGTTTAAGACGCTTGCTGGAAGCCAAAACCCACGTTGACAGGAACGTAATCATAGACGTGGTCACGAACGAGGAGCAAAGTTTTTCAGTCTACCAACAGACATTTGTTTACGACGCTTAATACGCCGGCAAACAATAAGTATGTGCAGGGGCTATGTTAGCGGGTCATTTCTCTAGCCCAGGCGTTCACGCCTGGGAAACGGAAGACGATTAAGATTTCAGGAGCCTCCTTCAGGAGGCTTGGCCTAAGGTTTAGCCAAAGCTTCATTACTCAAGTAAGCAAAAGCCCCATAGATGGGCTCAAAGAATTAACGCTCTTCATCATCCCAGGCGTGAAGACTCCGTGTCAGAACCGCGAGCGGTAGCGACCGGATCATCAGGTTTCGCGGAATTGTTAGGCTCCCATCGCTACCGCTCCGGGTTCTGACACGAGTTTTGACACACTCTCTGAACGACTGGGCTAGTGAAAAAACCAACAATCGTTCGCCAATGCGGGTCAAACGTGATCCGCTTTTTTTGGACTCCCAGCATCCCGCTAAATCATTTGTTTTAGCACCGGATGACGCGCCTCATAAAGTTTCAGGATCAACTCGCCAAAAAGTGTGTTGGCCCAGGCAAACCAGGCGCGCGTGAATTTCTTTGCGTCGTCCTTGTCGAACGCCTCGTGCATGAATCCGGTTCCGGCATGCGTGGTCTTAAGCATCCGCAGACAAAAGAGAATCTCGTTGTGATTAGCGCTCGTCAAAGCGCGCATGATAATTCCCAGCGGCCAAATCATGTTTAGACCAACGTGAGGTCCACCGACGCCTTCGGCCGCTTTGCCGCGAAAAAAGTAGGGATTGTCCTCGCTGAGGATCAGCGCTCGAGTGTTGCGATAGACCGGATCGTTCGCAGCACAACAACCCAGATAACGCAGCGAGAGCAAGCTTGGAACATTCGCATCATCCATGAAGAACTGGTTGCCGAATCCATCTACCTCGTAAGCGTAAACCACCCCATGCGCGCCGCGCCCGGCCTTTCCATATTTGTTCACGGCCTCACTTACTTGATGCGCTAGCTCGCGACACTCCGTCGCAAACGCTCTATCGGACAAGACCGTCGAATAGATTTCCGCTAATTGGTTGAGCGCGACCACCGCGAAAAGATTCGCGGGAATCAGGAAGGGATAAACGCAAGCATCGTCGGAAGGCCGAAAGGCGGAGTGAATCATGCCGACGGGCCGCGTGGGATTACCAAGCCCATTGAAAGGCGGAGTATCGATGGGATTGTCCGTCGTCCGTTGAAACGAGTACGGGCCTGGACCATTCAGTCTCTGTTGTTCTCGAAAAGTTTTTACGATCAACCGGCTCGCCTGCTGCCAATCAGTGTGAAAGCAAGCGGCATCGCCAGTCGTCTTCCAGTAAGCATGGGCCAGACGCACTGGGTAACACAGTGAATCTATCTCCCACTTGCGTTCGCAAAGCTCAGGACGCAGCGCCGGTTTGTCATTGACGCCCCACGGGCAGGCTTTCGCGCCGAAACTGAACGCATTCGCATACCTGTCGATCAGGATGCAGAGCGTCTGACGGTTAATTACACCGGCAATCAGGTCTTTCAGTTTCTTGTCTTCGCGCGCCAATGGCAGGTAAGGCATGACTTGCGCGGTCGAATCTCGCAGCCACATCGCGTTGATGTCGCCGGTGATGACTAACGTGTCTAGTCGATTATCGCGCCTGCCGAACGTAACAGTCGTGTCGAGTGTATTGGGAAAGCAGTTCTCGAAGAGCCAGCCCACTTCCGGATCGGCAATCGTTCGTTTGACCTCAACGATCTTCGCTTCGACTGCTTCGCTAACAAACTTCCGCTGCGCCGGAGCAGGCCGCGCGCTCTTAAAGTCACGTTGAGATGAATAAGGAGAGAAGCTAAGAACATTTTTGGCGCCAAGCGCCGCTCCCGTGGCGGTGCAAGCAAGGCCAAGCAATACCTGTCGACGCTGGTTCACTGAGTCTCTCGATTCGATTCGGGAATCAACGAATGGCATAAGGGTCGATGTTACCGCAGACTCGATTCCGTTGTCCTGCATCTGCGGCCCAAGAGTTCATTGTTCACGTTGTGCCTTCTCTCTGTGTAGACAAAAGGTCGAACTTCTTGTTTTTTTGAGCAAGTTTCTTGGACACATAAATCCCGTAGGGATGAAAT
>QHXG01000297.1 GCA_003222845.1 Acidobacteriota bacterium
GGAAGTTTCCCACGCCGAAGTGGCACGAGCTGGATGGCGGCCGCTATATCGGCACCGGCTCGATCGACATCACAGTCGAACCGGACGAAGGTTGGGTCAACCTCGGGACTTACCGGGTGATGATTCAGAACGAAGACACGCTTGGCTTTTACATCTCGCCGGGCAAGCAGGGCCGCATCATGCGCGAAAAATATTTTGCCCGCGGCCAGTCGTGCAAAGTCGCAGTTTCGTTTGGTCAGGATCCGCTGCTGTATTTGGCGGGCGGTATCGAAGTGCCGCGCGGCGTCTCGGAATACGATTGGGTGGGCGGGCTGCAAGGCTCTCCCGTGCCCGTAATCATTGGCGAATACACTGGCCTGCCAATTCCCGCAACTGCAGAGATCGTTGTGGAATGCGAAGCGATCGCGGGAGAAGAAATGGACGAAGGACCGTTTGGAGAATGGACCGGATACTATGCCAGCTCGATGCGGCCGGAGCCGATCATGAAGGTGAAGCGGCTCTATCATCGCCACAATCCCATCATCCTCGGCGCGCCGCCGACGCGTCCGCCGTGCGAATTCAATTACATGCGTTGCTTCATGCGCTCAGCTTTGATTTGGCAACAGATGGAAGCGGCGGGCATTCCGGATATTCAGGGCGTGTGGTGTCACGAAGCAGGTGGGGCGCGCCTGCTGACGATTGTTTCGATCAAGCAGCGTTATCCGGGTCACGCGAAGCAAGCGGGAATGGTTGCAGCCTACTGCCATGCAGGCGGATATCTCGGTCGTTATGTAGTCGTAGTTGATGACGACATCGACGTAACGAATACGAACGATGTGCTCTGGGCGCTGACGACGCGCTCAAATCCGGAGATCGACATTGAAACCATTCGCCGCAGTTGGAGCGGCCCATTGGATCCCATCATTCCGAAAGGCCAGAAGGGTCATAGCTCGCGCGCGGTGATCGATGCGTGCCGGCCGTATGAATGGATGAGCGACTTTCCGCCGGTCGCCGAATCGAGCCCCGAAGTGCGCCGTGCCGCCGAAGAGAAATGGGGCAAGATTTTGGATGAGTAATCAGATCATGATCGAACCGCAGAGGCAGCAGAGGTTTTTCGCAGAGGGCGCAGAGAAAAAATCTCCTTTGCGTTCCTCTGCGAAATCCTCAGTGTCCTCTGCGGTTAAATCCGTTCTGTTGGAGGAGATTAGATGATAGCCAGATTGATCTACGTGAAAGTCGCTCCGGATCAGATTAAAGAAGCAATCGAAGATTGGAAGAAAGTTTGCGCTCCGATAATGATTTCTCAACCCGGATGTTTATCTGAGGAACTGTTGGCCTGTAACGAAGAACCGGACGAGTTCATCTCGTTATCTAACTGGGAAAGCATGGAAGCCATTCAGGCCTATCGAACGAGCGAGGCGCATGAGCGGGTGAAGCACAGCACACGAGGGATCAAAGCCGATGTCGTTGTAAAGACTTACCAAGTCGTCGGCTAGCTGGGTACAAAAAAATGGCAAGTTAGCCCAACCGTTTCAGAACCGCGAGCGGTAGCGATCGGCCTTGGGTACGCAGTCGTCCCGACTGCCTGTGCGTGCGCCGTGCTGAGACTAAGCAGTCGGGACGACTGCGTACCCAGGGCCGGTCGCTACCGCTCGCGGTTCTGAAACTTAAGCTTTTGAACGCAAACTAACAGTTTGCGCCACACGAAATGATTTCGATGTTCGAACAGACACGGGCAAAGTTACCGGGACTGGCGCCACTCGCGCCGGCAGAGGCTGACGAGCGCGCGGCAGAAGCTGTCGGCGCCGACATCTCGCGGCCAATTCAGATTCCGCGTCGCATTTTTATCGGGCGAATTCTGTGCGTGGCTCTTCCGCTCGCGCTCTGGTTCGCGCCGCTGCGCATCGACCCGACGGCGAAACACGCGCTGGCGATCGCACTGTTCATGATCGTTGCCTGGATCACCGAAGCTTTGGCCCATGCGATCACTGGATTGATTGGCTGTTATCTTTTCTGGATTCTGGGAGTAGTTAAATTCGGGGTTGCCTTCAATGGATTTGCTACTGAAACTCCCTGGTTCTATTTCGGCGCCCTGCTATTCGGCTTGATGGCGACAACCTCTGGGCTGGCGCGGCGACTGGCTTACTTAGTCATGCTGCGGGTTGGCAATTCATATAGCAGAATTCTGCTGGGCATGATCCTGCTGTCGTTCATGCTGACATTTCTGGTGCCTTCGGGGACGGCGTGCGTCGTCATCATGGCGGCGATCGCGCTGGGCTTGCTGGACGCTTACGGATTCGGCGTCGGCAGCAACATCGGCCGCGGCATGTTCATCACTCTTACTTACACGGCCGGGATGTTCGACAAGATGGTGATCGCGGGACCGGCTTCGATCCTGGGCCGCGGCTTGATCGAGAAGAATGCGCACATCGAAGTGCTTTGGAGCAAATGGATGCTTGCCTATCTGCCGCTGAGCATTATCACGATCTTTGCCACCTGGCGGCTGGTGTTGTGGCTCTATCCGCCGGAGAAGAAAATACTGGCCGGCGGCGCTGCTTTTCTCAAAGAAGAATTGCTGAATATGGGGCCATGGACGGCGAAAGAGAAGCACGCGCTGCTGCTAATGCTGCTGGCAATCGGGCTTTGGATGACGGATTTCATTCATCATATTCCGCCTTCGATGATCGGACTGGGCATCGGGCTGGTGGCTGTGTTGCCGCGCCTGGGGGTTTTGAAAGTCGACGACGTTCGGGAGATGAATTTCCTGTCAATTATTTTTGTGGCTACCGCCATCGGTCTCAGCGAAGTATTGATTCAGACGAAAGCACTCGATCTGATAACCAACGTCATGTTCGCCTGGATGGAACCGCTGATCAAGAACGTCTTTGCGCTGGCGTTCGTGCCGTATTGGACGGCGTTTTTCTATCACATCTTCTTAGGAACGGACATTTCGATGTTGAGCACCTCTGTGCCGCCACTGATGAATTTCGCCACTACAAGCGGAACTAATCCGCTGGCGCTCGGCATGATCTGGACGTTCGCCGCCGGCGGGAAAATTTTTGTTTACCAGTCGGCGGTGATGATTGTGGGTTACTCGTACGGCTACTTCGACGCGCGCGACATGTTTCGCGTGGGCATATGCCTGACGGCGATTGAATCGATTCTGTTGCTGATTTTTGTGCCGCTTTACTGGCCTTTGATTGGAATTAGGTAGCACGACGAGGTAGCACAAGCTGTCAGCTTGTGAATGAGGTATGGACGCTTTTACCGCGGAGCGGTCTCATGAATTTAGCCCGGTCTTTCAAGGCCGGGCCTGGTAAACGGGCGAAGTCGTCCGCGTCGCGTCAGCGACAATTGAATGGCAGGTACGGCGATCGCTTACATACCGCCTCACAGGAGGAAGCTCGGTATTGAATATGATTTGGAAGGTTCTCTGAAGCTGATTCAATCGTCGCTGACGCGACGAGTGGGATCACTTGGCGCCTTTGTCCCCGGCCTTGAAAGACCGGGCTAAAATCACAAGGCCGCTACGCGGCAAGGGAAACTGAATGGCTAATGGAATGTTTTTAAGCGTGCTGGGTTTGGGTTTCGTGCTCGGAATGAAGCACGCGCTCGATCCGGACCACATGGTCGCGGTTTCGACGATTGTAAGTGAATCTAGGAGCGTAAGGCGATCGTCGCTCATCGGAACCTTTTGGGGGTTGGGCCATACGCTCTCGCTTCTGTGTGCCAGTGTCGTCGTGATTGCTCTCAAAGTTCGGATTCCTGACCGGATCGCGTTGTGGATGGAATTCGCCGTGGCGTTGATGCTCATATTTTTAGGGCTGAGGACGACGATGAAATCTCTGCGCGGGTGGAAGCTGCACCGCCATTGCCACACGCATGACGGCAATACGCACACGCATCTTCACCTGCATCGTGAGGGTGATGAGCTTGCGCATCATCATCGTCATCTGATTCGCTCCGGCGCGCGACCGTTCTTTGTGGGCATGGTCCATGGCATGGCCGGGAGCGCGGCCTTGACGCTTCTCGTCCTGGCGGCGATCCCTTCGGCTCTCGCCGGCCTGATTTATATTGCCGTGTTCGGACTCGGCTCGGTGGGCGGGATGCTGATCATGAGCAGCTTGATCAGTTTGCCTTTCGTGCTAACTCGAAAGCGCTTCAACGTCTTGAGCGAAGGTCTGCAAGTTGCAGTTGGGTTGTTCAGCCTCGGTTTTGGGCTGTTTTTGACGTGGCAATACAGTGTTCAGGAGCACCTGATTTTTTGATCACGGGCGCAGCCGGAACTATCTCCGAAGGCCGCGTAGATTGATCATCCGGTCCCGGCCTTGAAGGACCGGGCTAAGGTCATCAAGCCGCTAACGCGGCCAAATAAAGATGCGAAAGCTACTTGCCAAACTGGTTAATGGCGAAATCACGCGCCGCGATTTCACCGCCCGCGTGTTGGGAATGGGATTCGGAATGATGACTGCCGAGTCGATTCTGGACACGGTAACGGTTGCCAAAGAAAGACCGAGCAGCGCCGCAGCAAAGACCGTCGAACGATTTCGCGCCGAGCCTTTCAGCGAGCGGACTCCGTACGAACAATGGATGTCGAGTGAGGGCGTGCCGGTTCACAAGGGCTATCACATTCCGGACATAAGAGCTGTCGAAGTAAGGCCATGGACGCGATTCGGCGCCAATGCGGCTTTGTTCGATCTCGAAGGCGCAGAGGCAACTGACGGGGCGTACATCCTTGAGTTGGCGCCGGGCGCGAGCACCAAGCCGGTGCGGTTTATGTTTGAAGAATCGGTCTTCGTGCTCGACGGCGAAGGTGAAACTACGGTCTGGCATGAGAATCGGCCCAAGCAAACTTTCAAGTGGCAGAAGAGCACTTTGTTCTCGCCGCCGCTTAACACCTGGCGCGTTTACAAGAACACTGGGCACAGACCGGCGCGCTTGATCTCAGTGATGGATCTGCCGCTGACGATGGATCTATATCACAATGCGGATTTCATTTTTAACAACGATTTTGTTTTTCGCGATCGCTACGACAATCAGCCAGATTACTTCACTGTGAATCAATCCAAGATGAAGATAGCCGGCAGCGCTGCGACTTTCGGTGAAGGTGAGAAAGGCGCAGTGGGCGTGCTCGACACCGGTTTGATTCCCGACATCAACGGCATTCAGCTGTTCGTGGCCAAAGCGCGCGGCCTGAAGAACAAGAGCGCCGAAGTGATCCTCTCGGACAATTCCATGCAGTCACACGTCTCGGAATTCGAAACCGGCACCTACAAGCGCGCGCATCGTCACGGCCCCGGCTCGCATGTGCTGGTGCTGGGCGGCGTTGGTTACAGCCTGATGTGGACGGACGTGCCGCAGTATTCGAAGGCGCCGAAACAGGTGCGCGTAGATTGGAAAGAAGGAACGCTGTTCGTACCACCCGATCGTTGGTTCCATCAACACTTTAACGCGGGCGCTAATGCAGCCAAGTACATGGCAACCACCTGGATCGGCGGGAAATATTGGGTCAAGGGAATGGCCGGCGGCGGGCGTACGCATCGCTTGAACACGATCAGCGTTCACCACGGCGGCAACATGG
>QHXG01000321.1 GCA_003222845.1 Acidobacteriota bacterium
GTGTCGAGCGGCGGGCATGTCCAGTCGAGATCGGAGTTGTTGGGAACGAAGAGCACTTTGCCGGCGGCGGCGAGTTTCTTCTCGGCCTCGCCCCATGAACGGGTGACCAGAATGTCGGGCGCGTGCGAGATCGGACAATCTTTGGTTGGTTCAAATTCCTCGCTGAAACTCGTCGGATAGATCCAGAAGGTCCACTCGTTTTGAAAATATGTAGCTCCACGCTTCTCTCCGGGGCGGATCTTTCGAGTGTCCGAATCGAACAGAGACTCTGGCGCTACGGTCACTTTCAGTTTGTGCTCTCCTCGGCCCACCTTCGCCAGATCAACCGAGATTCTGCCCACCGGAATGTTCTTACCGATCGGAAACGTAGTTGTGTCCCATTCGCCCTGCACCGCCGGCGGATCGTCGTCGATTTGCCAAACTGCTTTGCCATCCTTTATCGGTTCGGGGCCAAAGTGCGCCAGCTCAACATCAACGTTGAGCTTGTCGGCTGTCGTATAAACGCGCTGGGGCATACGCGCGAGCGGAACAGTTGCGTTGCAGAAATCCTTGAATTCATCTGCGTTTACGTAACCCTTCGACTCCCAGAAAGCATCGAGCAAACCGACGGGGGCTGTTCCCTGACCGAGATAATCATGAAGATCGAGCAGTTGAAATCCGCCGAGGCCCGGCGTTCGCAAGTTGGCTTCGATCTCTTCCTTGTAACACTCAAATTGAAATCGTCCCGATGCCTCAGCAAATTTCCTGTCCTTCTCGAGCAATCCGTGCGCCTCCATCGAGTCGCGAAAGATTTCGTAGTTGCCGGGTCGGAGATAGCCCTTGAACTTCTTGATGATGTCGTAGTCCGGATACGCAACCCACTGGCCAACTTCATGGGAGATGACCGGCACGTTGATGTCGGAGAGCGATTCTCTGAAGTCGCCGCCAAACCAGCCAGCCTCGCGCCGCAACATCATTTGACCGATACGCTGAATCGCCAGGTAATCAGTGCCCTCGGTGATGTTTTGAATCTCTTTTTCAGTGTGCCCGGTGCCGCTGGCGTAAAGCCGGCGCGGATCTTCTCTGCGGTAATGATCGACCCATTTTGATAACGACTCTTGCCACTTGCCTTTCGGTTCGTTGCTCGCCGACAACAACATGAACGACGGATGATTACCGTAGGCTCTAATCATTCGATCGGTTTCTTCGTAGAGCATTCGTTCGATCGGAGTATTGGGACTGATCTCGTTCCACATGCCCGGCTCAGGTTGGAGATAGAAGCCGATCTGATCTGCTGCCTCGAACGCTGCTTCCGGCGGACACCACGAATGAAAGCGCATATGGTTGAGGCCCCACTTCTTGCACGTTTCGAAAAGCGCCAACCATGATTTGACATCGGTGGGAGGGTAACCCGTCAGCGGAAAGTCGCCGCCGTTATGCGTGCCGCGAAAAATGACGGGACGGCCATTGAGGATGAACTGATTGCCTTCAGCGTGAAAGTCGCGCAGACCAACGGACAGGTCTTTGTACTCGTCGACTTCCGCTCCTTTTAGCCACAACTTTAGTGGCAGCTTCTTTGGATGAAACTCATCCCACGTCTCGGCGTCAACGCGGATCGGCACTTCAACTTCTGCCGAGCCGCCGTGTTCATCCCACGTTACGGGCACCACTCCGATGTCGGGCCAAATTGCCGTCAGGGTTCCCGATCCCGATCGTCCGGTGAGGTTGCCGATGCGCACTTTGATGAGCATCTTCTTTTGCGACAGATTGGGAAAGACTTGCGCATCATCGATCCAAATGCGTCCCGTATCGTTCAATTCGATCTTCCCGACGATTCCGTTCCAACTGCCACCAAGGGAATCGGAAACGCTGTGGGCGTCGGGTCGATAGGGCATAAGCATCCGGTTATCGACGCGAATTGTCAGTCGATGACGCCCGGGAGAGACCGCTCCGAGATCGTAAACATGCGGCGCAACCAGGCTCTTGTCAGAGCCGATCATTCGGTCGTCAATCCAAACTGTAGTTACCCAATGAGGACGTTCGAGAGTCAGCACAATCCGACGGCCTATCATGTATCGCTCGATTTGAATGTCACGCTGATACCAAGCCGCACCCAGATAGTGACGCAGAGGCTGCGACAGAAACGGCACCTTCACCTTGCCCGGTTCAATGTAGGCTTTGTAGTCGTCACGCAGATACCAATTGCGATCGTAAAGCGTGAGCACCCAAGGTGTATCGGTGCTGATCTCATCTCCAAAGCCTTGTGCCTGAAGTATTCCCGGTAATCTGATCCGATTCCGCAGATCGCGATTGAACCATTGCTGTTGCCCTCCGGCATCCGCCGGGTCCAATTCAAATCGCCAGTATCCTTCAAGCGAAATTGGAAAGGCCGCTTGCGAACACATCGGCGCCAACAGAAGGAATGCGCCGACCAGCAAGATTTTCTGAGGTAATTTCACGCAGCTCTCCACTCTCGACCGCCGATCATATTATGATCTTGCAACTTCGGGAAAGGATGATATTGTATTTAGCCGCAAGATGCTCAAGTTGATTCAAGCCATCTCGAAGAAGGATCAGGTCGTGGCAGCGATCAAGGACGCGATTCTGTCCGGCGCTATCGAACCGGGCGATCAGATCGTGGAAAGCCGGATGGCGCAGCAATTGGGCAGCGGAATACCTTTGGTGCGTGAGGCGCTTATCGCGCTTGAGCATCAGGGATTTGTGCAAAAGACTCCTTATAAGGGCACCACGGCGACTAAGCTGGAGCCGAAACAGATTCGCGAAATTTTCCAGTTGCGCGTCGAGTTGGAAGCGCTGGCCATTGAGTGGGCGAAGGAAAATGTTACGCCAGCCGATATCAAAGAACTGAAGGTGTTAATCGAAAGAATGGAGCGGGCGGCGACAGAACTCGATTTGGACCAGTTCTACGAAAATGATCTTGATTGGCATCGCAAACTTTGGGTTTTATCAGGCAACACCTATCTTGCGGATGTGCTGGAGCGTTTGGTGGTCCCTTTGTTTGCTTTCTTTGTGATGAAGACCAAGAGGGAACGGAATGCGTACATCGAGAGCGCGGCGATGCACTCGCAGATTGTCGAAGCGTTGGCGCAAAAAAGCGCCCGCGAGTTACGAGCGCTGATGAAGAAGTCTTTGATGGGTTGGAAAGACGACATGATGAAGCTGCTTTTTACCGAGAACTCTCGAGGCCAGAAATCTCTATGAGCGCGCCGGCGACCAAAGAAGGATCGTTCAAGCACGTGAAGTACCTTTGGCGTGACGAAGAAGCCAATGAATTATCGGGCGTCGATCGCCTGGTCTATCGCTCCAACCAGCTCGGCGCAGATCTGACGCTCACGAACACTGGCGGCGGCAATACCTCTTCAAAGCTGATCGAGATGGATCCGCTCACCAAAGAAAGCGTGCAGGTCTTGTGGCTGAAAGGCTCCGGAGGCGATCTGCGAACAGCCAAACGGGATGGCTTTGCTTCACTTTATCTCGACAAAGTGCGCGCGATGAAGACACTTTACTTAAGCAGTCCTGAGCGCGGGGCGAAGACGCCGATCGAGGACGCAATGTATCCGATGTACAGTCACTGCGTTTTCAACCTGAATTCGCGCGCTTGCTCGATCGACACGCCGCTGCATACGTTTGTTCCTTACGGCCACGTAGATCATCTGCACCCGAACGCGGTCATCGCCATTGCCGCTTCCGTTAATCAGGAGAAACTCTGCAGGGAAATTTACGGCGACGAGGTAATCTATGTCCCTTGGCAGCGGCCGGGCTTCGACATCGGGTTGAAGATCGAGCAGTTGATTAAGGACAACCCAAAAGCTAAAGGCATATTGCTTGGTCATCACGGAATGAGTTCGTGGAGCAATGATGACAAGACATGCTACGAGACGGCTCTGGAGATCATCGATCGTGCGGCCCGTTATATCGAAGAGCATGCTCGCGGTGACAAGACCTACGGTGGGCCGAAAGCTCAACTATTAGCGGAAACTGATCGCAAGCGTATTCAAGCTTTACAAACGATTCGTGGGCACCGTGCAGGATGACGAGAAGATGCTGGGGTTCGTGAACAGCCACGATGGGCCGCGCCTGGCCGAACTGGGAACGTCGTGCCCGGATCATTTTCTGCGCACGAAGATAAAACCGCTGTTTGTCGATTGGGATCCGTCAAGCCGCGATGTCGAAACTTTGAAGAGCTCAATTACCGACGGATTGGTCCAGTATCGCAAGGATTACGAAGCTTACTATGAAAAATGCAAGCGACCCGATTCGCCCGCGATGCGCGATCCCAACCCGACGGTCGTGTTGATTCCGGAACTGGGAATGATCGCCTGGGGAAAGAACAAGAGTGAGTCGCGCGTAACTGCGGAGTTTTACAATTGCGCCATCGAAGTCATGCGCGGCGCGGAAGCAATCGACCAGTACGAGGCGATGGGCCAGCAAGAGGCTTTCGACATTGAGTACTGGCCGCTGGAAGAAGCGAAGCTGCGACGTATGCCGCCTGAGAAAGAACTCGATCGGCAGATTATCGTTGTCATCGGCGCGGGCGCGGGTATCGGCAAGGCCACTGCGCATCGGCTGGTGAAAGAAGGCGCGCATATTGGGTGTGTCGATCTGGATGAAGCGGCCGCCAAAGAAACGGCGCAGGAGATCATCGACAAATATGGGCCGGGAATTGGCGTCGCAGGAACCGGGATCAGCAACTGCGGACCGTCGATTGGGCTGGTATGCGACATCACCAACCGCGAGAGCGTCGCTCGCATGTTCGACAATGTGATGCTCGCGTATGGTGGGATTGATTCGATCGTAATAACTGCGGGCATCTTTGTGCCGCCGGACAAGACGGGCCATATCGAAGATAGTTTGTGGGCGCGTACGTTTGGCATCAACGTGACTGGCGCGTACATCGTTGCCGACGAGGCCTATAAGATTTTCCAGCGGCAAGGCTTGCGTGGGAATATCGTGCTCACGACCAGCGCCAACGCGGTGGTCGCGAAGAAGGGAAGCCTCGCATACGACACCAGCAAAGCTGCCGCCAATCATCTGGCGCGGGAGTTGGCGGTTGAAATGGCGCCACTCGTGCGAGTGAATGCAGTCGCGCCGGCTACGGTGGTGAAGGGAAGCACGATGTTTCCTCGCGATCGCGTCATCGCTTCGCTGACAAAGTATGACATCGCGTTTAGCGAAGAGGAATCGACCGATGAACTGCGCGAGAAGCTGGCAGCCTTTTATGCTAAACGGTCGCTGACGCAAACGCCAATCGAACCCGAAGACCAGGCCGAAGCAATCTTCCTTTTGGTTTCGTCGCGACTGTCGAAGACGACTGGGCATGTGATTCCGGTTGATGGAGGCTTGCAGGATGGGTTCCTGAGATAGACGATGTCCGACAAACTTCAGTTTGTCGTTGTCTCGGTCTGTGAATCTTGAAAGCGATCAGCTGAAGTAAGCTCTGAACAAGTGTATTCGACGCGTAGCGTCGTTATGAGTTTAGCCCGGCGTTTCAACGCCGGGATCAGGTGGTTACCTAGCCTTGTCGCGTAGCGACAATTGAATTCGCCTGGTTCAGTCGTCGCTACGCGACGTGAAGAATTTGTTCGCCTTTCCCGGCGTTGAAAGGCCGGGCTAAATTCAGATCGACGCTACGCGTCGAAAATACTTGTTCAGAGGTTCCTGAAGTTTGTCGGACATTCTCGGAGAAAAGCACTATGCCAACGCATTTTGAGATTCACGATTCTTTCATCTCCGAACAAAACCAGAAGACCAACGACTGGGTCAAAGAAGACTACGAACATCTCAGCAAAAAGCTGCGACGGCAGAATGTTGACATCGAAGATCTGGTAGCGAAGGCCCAAGGCTTTCGCTTTGCCATTCCATCTTGGGGAGTCGGCACTGGCGGGACTCGTTTTGCGCGTTTCCCGGGCGCGGGCGAACCGCGCGACATTTATGAAAAGCTGGAAGACTGTGGAACCATTTACAAACTGGTTCGTTCGACTCCGGCAGTATCGCTGCATATCCCGTGGGACAAACCAGAAGACGCCGGCGACTTGCGCGAGTTTGCCCGGCAGCGCGATTTGCATTTCGATGCGATGAACTCAAACACCTTTCAGGATCAGCCGGGACAGAAGCACTCTTACAAATTCGGAAGCCTCACGCATCCGGAGAAGTCGGTGCGCGAGCAGGCCATCCAACACAATATCGAATGCATTGAGGTCGGCAAAGCGCTCGGTTCGAAGGCCCACACGGTCTGGATCGGCGACGGCGGGAATTTTCCCGGCCAGCAACACTTCCGCCGCGCGCTGGAACGCTACCTCGAAAGCATGCGCGAGATTTATGCTGCGCTGCCCGACGACTGGCGCGTTTTTATCGAGCATAAATTTTATGAACCGGCTTTTTATTCAACGGTAATCAACGATTGGGGGACGAGCTATTACTGTGCGCGAGAGCTGGGGCCGAAAGCGTTCTGCCTCGTCGATTTGGGCCATCACGCGCCCAACGTGAACATCGAGATGATCGTCGCGCGGCTGATTCAGTTCGGCAAACTGGCCGGGTTTCATTTCAACGACAGCAAGTACGGTGACGATGATCTCGATTCCGGCTCGATCAAGCCGTTTCAACTTTTCCTGATTTTTAATGAATTAGTTGATGCGGAGCTGAATAAAGAGCCGTACTTCAGCCCAGCTTACATGCTCGATCAGTCGCACAACGTGACCGATCCGATCGAGTCGCTGATGATGAGCGGAGTCGAATTGGTTCGTGCCTATATTCAGGCGCATTTGGTTGATCGACAGGAACTGACTGATGCGCAAGCGAAGTGCGATCCCTTGAGAGCGCTCGCGACGTTGAAGCAGGCCTTTACGACTGACGTGGCGCCGATTCTGGCCGCGGCGCGCGCGCGTGCGGGCGGCGCGATCGATCCCATTGGCACCTTTCGAGCCAGTGGCTACCGTCAGCGCAAGGCCGAAGAACGTCCCGCGCGAAAGGGAGCAGCCGCCTCGGGGATTGTTTAGCGTCTAGCGGATGTTGCGCCTTCGAGTTGGCATTGAGCCCGCGAAGCGCGGCGATAGCATAAAGCCTGGGGTGGAGCGGAAGCGGAACCCCAGGATCGTTGGAGGACAAAGGAAGAGCCCGCGAAGTGGGCGACAGCCACTCATCATAAGTAAGTCACGGCTCTTGGGCTATCGCACACTTCGCGCGCTCGGTTTCTTAACTTTCGTCATCCTGGGGTTCCGCTTCGCTCCACCCCAGGCTTTATGCTTCCACCCGCTGCGCGGGTTTAGGAAACTAAGCCCGCATTAACTTGTTCAGAGCTTCCTGAAGGTTGTCGGACATTACTTTGAGCCTGATGAACGACTCAGTCTACGTCGCAGTCGATTTAGGCGCAGGCAGCGGACGAATATTTCTTGCCGGGTTGGCGCCAGGCGAACTGCTACTCGATGAAGTGCGCCGGTTTCATTATCCGCCAGTCCAGATGGACGGCCATCTTCGATGGAACCTGGCAAGCATCTTTGATGAGATCAAAACAGGCATCCGGATGGCAAACGAACGGGCGCGCCAACTCCGACGGCCAATCCAAAGCCTCGGAGTCGATAGCTGGGGCGTTGATTATGGATTGATTGACGCTGAAGGCAAACTTCTCGAACTTCCAATTTGCTACCGGGACGAAAGAACCCAGGGGGTGATGGAGCAGGTCTTTGCGCGCGTCTCGCGCGAAGAGATTTTCGACCGCAGCGGCGTTCAGTTCATGAGCTTCAATACGCTGTTCCAGCTCTACGCCCATGCACAGGAAGGAATTCCCGCGAACGCGCGGAAGCTGTTGCTGATTCCTGACCTGATCAACTTCTTTCTTACTGGCAAGGCCGTTAGTGAGTACACGAACGCAACTACCACCCAGATGGTGGATCCGAGAACAGGCAGATGGAACTGTGAGATGGTCAATCTTTTGGGCCTTCCAACAACCTTGCTGCCTGAGATCGTTTCGGCTGGCACAGAACTTGGCGTGGTTCGCCCCGAAGTTGCTGTCGAGGTTGAGGGTGAGGCCGTTCGGGTCGTGGCGCCGGCGACGCATGATACTGGCAGCGCCGTCGCGGGTGCGCCGATTGAAGATGGGTGGGCTTATATCTCATCCGGCACCTGGTCTCTAGTCGGCGTTGAGCGTGACAGTGTCCGGATCAACTGCGAGGTTAGGCGCCACAACTTCACTAACGAAGGTGGAGCGTTCGGCTCGATTCGCTTTCTTAAGAATGTAATGGGGCTCTGGATTCTTGAGTCGTGCCGGCGAGAATGGCATCAGCAGGGATTAGCAGTTGACTACGAGAATCTATTGGCTGAAGTCGAGAAACTTGGACCGGTTGGCCCACTTATCTTTCCCGACGATCCGCGTCTATTGAGTCCGCGAAGTATGCTGGAAGCGATCGCCGCACAACTCTCGGAAACAGGGGAGAGAANNCGGACCGGCCGGCAATAACCAAACTTGTCCTTGACTCGCTGGCCTTGCGATATGCTTCAGTCCTGCGCGTGATCGAATCTTTGACGAACAGAAAAATTGCGGGCGTGCAAATTGTCGGTGGTGGCAGCCAGAATCATTATCTAAACCAGGCAACTGCCGACGCGAGCGGATTGCCGGTGCTGGCCGGACCAGTGGAAGCAACCGTGATCGGTAACGCGCTGGTGCAGGCGATAACAGCCGGGCGCTTCGGATCATTGGCTGAAGCGCGACGGCACGTTGCCGAAAATATTCGGTTGAGAAGATTTGATCCGGCTCCCTCGCCTGCTTTCGAACAAGCGGCGCGGCGTTTTGCCGAAATCGAAGAGAGATACATCGGATCAGACTAGAGATAATCAAAACCATGACGAACGCGGCGCTGCTCCGCGCCACCGACATCGACAAGTCTTACGCAGGGGTCCACGCGCTCAAGGGTGCTTCGTTTGAATTGCGTGCCGGTGAAGTGCACGCGCTAATCGGTGAAAACGGCGCGGGAAAGTCTACGCTAATCAAAATCATTACCGGGGCGGTGGCAGCCGATGACGGCGAAATCCAACTCAACGGAAACGCGATCACTCACAACTCGCCGCGCCTGGCGAAGCAGTTGGGAATAGCTGCAATCTACCAACAGCCGGCGCTCTTCCCGGAACTCTCTGTGGCGGAGAACATCGCCATTGGTTTGGAAGAGCCGAGTCTGTGGAAGCGTGTTGACTGGCGCGCGCGAAGCGGCAGAGCTTCGGATTTGCTCGCGCGGGTGGGAGCCCGGATCGATCCTGACAGAGACGCCGGCGATCTCACCATGCCTCAGCAGCAACTCGTGGAGATCGCTCGCGCTCTGGGCGCTAATGCGAAGATTCTTATCTTCGACGAACCAACCGCATCGTTATCCGAAGAGGATGCGCAGAATCTATTCAAAGTGATTCGCGAATTGCGAACCCATGGCGTCGGCATGATCTACATCTCGCACCGGCTTGAAGAATTGCCGGAGATTGCCGATCGCGTCACGGTGTTGCGCGATGGTCGCACGATCGAAACGTGTCTGATGTCAGAAGTCAATCGAGACCAATTGATCCACTTGATGGTTGGTAGTGAACTAGCGACGGTGTTTCCTAAGAAGACGGTGACGTTGGGCGAAGTGATTCTAGATCTGCGCCAACTCGGTCGCTCTGAGTCGGGCATACACGATGTCAATCTCTCGGTGCGCGCGGGCGAGATTGTGGGGGTTGCGGGCCTGGTCGGTGGTGGACGCACAGAGTTGGCGCGAACAATCTTCGGTCTGACTCCGGCCGATCAAGGAGAGATGCTGCTTCGGGGAAAGCCCATCAAGATCGAAAGCGCAGCGCAAGCGATCGAATGCGGCATTGCTTACGTGCCTGAAGACCGGCGGCGTCACGGCGTGATTTTAGACTTGCCCATCAGCGCGAACATCACGCTGGCTTCTCTTGATAGGTTTTCTCGTTTAGGCGCAATGGATTTTCGGCGCGAGAAAGAGATTGCCGCCGATTACACGCGACGGCTCAGCATCAAGACGCCGGCCATATTTGCTCCCGTGGCTACACTCTCTGGCGGCAATCAGCAGAAGGTTGCTCTCAGCCGTTGGTTAATCACAAAACCTTCCTTGCTCATCCTTGATGAGCCGACACAAGGGATCGACGTCGGCGCGAAGTCAGAGATTCATGCGCTAATGACTGAGTTGGCCGGGCAAGGCGTCGCGACATTAATGATCTCGTCCGAGTTGCCCGAGATTCTCGGCATGAGCGATCGGATCGCGGTAATGTACGGAGGGACGATCGTGGCGACTCTCGATCGCGCCGAAGCCACTCAACAGCGAATTCTCGCTCTCGCACTTGGCCATCTTGAAGCTGCGGAAGGGTCAACGCCCGAAGAGTCGCAATCGCTGAGAGATCTTTTCGCGCCAGTACGAGAAGAAATTAAGGCCAGCGGCACAACTGATGAAGAGCTACTAGATCAGATCGAGGCTGCGGTAAAGGAGGTCAGGGAGCGTGATCGTACTTCGCCACAGAGCCGAGAGCGGTAGCGACCAGATCATACGACTTACTTTGTGATTGCTTCTTCGTGTAGGTTTCCTGCATTTTCGTGTAACTTCGTGGATCGTTGGTTTATCGCAGAAAAACGATCCACGAAATCACACGAACCAATACCCACATGAAGCTTAATCGTTACAAGCGAGAACTATCGGCGGCGGTGGCTTACGCCGTGCTGCTCGTCGCCGTCGGAATCATCGCGCCTTCGTTTTTCAGCGGCGCGAACCTGCGCGACCTCGCGTTGAATAACGCGCCAGTGCTCCTGGTTGCCATCGGTATGACCATGGTGATTCTGGTCGGGCAGATCGACATCTCAGTCGGCTCACAGTTCGCAGTTGCCGGCGTCGCCGCGGGCTGGCTGGCGAAGTCGGGAATCCCGATACCAATGTTGTTGCCGTGTCTCATCGTGATCGGCGCGGCTTTGGGTGCGATTAACGGTCTGTTTGTGGGTTGGCTTCGGCTGCCTTCGATCATCGTAACTTTGGCGATGCTGGTCGCGTGGCGCGATGCCCTGCGTTGGGTAACGGGCGGCGAGTGGGTCCAGAACCTGCCCGCGAATTTTCAGTGGTTTGGATTGGGTCAGAGTTTGGGCCAATGGTTGATTGTGGCTATTTCGCTCATTGTGCTTGGCATTTTTAGTTGGACGTTACGCAACTTAGCGGGAGGCCGCGCGCTTTATGCGGTCGGTTCCGACGCCGAGGCGGCGCGCCTTGCCGGCATCGAGCCGCCGCGAGTTACTTTCTTCGTTTTTGTTTTGATGGGAGCGCTGGTGGGTTTGGCAGCATTGCTCAACGCCGTTCGCTTTTCCACCGTACCGAGCAACGCCGGATTAGGTTTGGAATTGAAAGCGGTTGCGGCGGTCGTAGTTGGCGGCACTGCAATCACCGGCGGACGCGGCACATTGATAGGAACGCTGATCGGCGCGGCGCTGCTGGGCACGATTGGAACCGCGTTGACGTTCGTCGGCATCAATCCGTTTTGGGAGAAAGCGATTCAAGGGGCGATCATCCTGGCGGCACTCGCTTCAGACTTTGTGCTGGGAAGACTTGAAGGAATGCGGATTTCGGATCGCGGACTGCGGATTGATGGTGCGCAATGAATCCAGCCACTCCGCAATCGGCAATCCGCGATCTGCAATTAGACGCGCCATGGCGCGAGCGGCTGTTCCCGAACAATGAATGGGTGCTGCTGCTCGTAATCTTGATCGAAGGCTCGATCTTCAGCGTCACCGGAAATAATTTCCTCACGGCCGCGAACGCCTTCGAGATCACACGTCTGAGCGTAGAAGTGGGGTTGCTGGCGCTGGCGCTCACGCCCATCATCATTACCGCCGGGATCGATCTTTCGGTTGGCTCGATGATGGGACTGGCCGCGGTCGTGTTGGGCAGTTTATGGCGTGACGCTCACTTGCCGATTGTCGCGGCTGCGGCTATCGCGCTACTAGTTGGCATAGCTGGCGGGAGCCTCAATGCGCTGATGATTGCGCGGCTACGGTTTCCGCCGTTAATCGTTACGCTCGGCACATTCTCGCTCTTCCGTGGCATCGCCGAAGGAGTTACGCGTGGAATCGAAAATTATTCCGGCTTTTCACCCCGGTTTCTGTTTCTGGGCCAGGGTTACGTCGGCGGTCTGGTCCCCACGCAGTTGTTCGTTCTGATCACGGCCATCGCACTTTCAGCGTGGTGGCTGCATCGCACGACGTACGGGCGAAGTCTCTACGCCGTTGGCTTTTCGCCTGAAGGAGCACGCTACGCGGGTATTCATGTCGCCCGCCGACTGACCCTCGTTTACCTGCTGTCGGGAGTGGTTTCGAGTCTGGCTGCGATCATTTATGTGGCGCATCTCGGACAGGCGAAATCGGACGCGGGAACTGGCTACGAACTGATGGCCATCACGGCCGTAGTGCTCGGCGGCACTTCGATCTTTGGCGGACGCGGCACGGTGCTGGGGACGGTCCTGGGATTATTTGCGATCGTAATCCTGCAGAATGGACTGCGACTGAGTGCGCAACCGGCAGAGCTGGCAGGCATTCTCACGGGTGCCTTGTTGCTCGGCACGATTCTGATCGACCGTCTTTCCGCGCACGTGAGCTCAACGCGCCTTTCCGGTCAGGATCTCGTCGGGCAAATATCAAATCGGCAATCGGCAATCAGCAATCGGCAATCGGAGGGAGAGGTTGAAGTGAGAAACTCGCAACTAGCAATTCTCAGTGTGGTTATTCTAATCGCGGCTGTGATCGTGGCGGCAACTAACTGGATGTCGTTGCGGGCGCTGCGAGCAGACTTGATAAATCCTGCCGGCTCGCAGCGCGCCCCGACGGCACCAGCGCACAAGCCCGTGATTGCGCTAATGCCCAAGGCGAAGGGCGATCCCTATTTCGTGAGTTGCAAGCAAGGCGCCGACGAAGCCGCGAAAGAGTTGGGGGTCGAGCTGCTGTGGGATGGACCGACTGACCTCGATCCTGCGAAACAAAACGAAGTGGTCGAAGCCTGGATCACCAGGGGCGTCGATGTCATCGCCGTGAGCGTCGAGAACAAGGTTGGTATCTCGACGGTGCTACGCAAAGCGAGAGAAAAAGGCATCAAAGTAATCACCTGGGATGCTGATTCCGAAAGGGACGCGCGCGATTTCTTCATCGATCAAGCGACGCCGCAAGGCATCGGCTACACGCTGACTGACGAGGCTGCGAGGATCCTCAACAACAAAGGCGAGTTCGCCATCATCACCGCGTCGTTGAGCGCCGCAAATCAAAACGAGTGGATAAAATACATCAAAGAGCGTTTGGCCCAGAAGTATCCTGACCTGAGGCTGGTGGCCACGCAGCCCAGCGAAGGCGACCGCGATCGCGCCTTTGCCGAGACGCAAACGGTGCTCAAAGTCTATCCGAATGTGAAGTTGATTATGGCGATTGCCGCCCCCGCGGTTCCCGGCGCCGCCGAAGCTGTCCAGCAGTCAGGTCGCACGGACGTGAAAGTTACCGGGTTGTCGCTGCCGAACATGAATAAACCCTATGTCAAGGCCGGCGTGGTCGAGAGTGTGGTCCTGTGGAACACAGTCGATTTGGGTTATCTAACTGTTTACGCGGCGCAGGCGTTGAGCATGGGCCAGCTCAAGCGTGGCGATAATGAAATTAACGCCGGGAGATTAGGAAAGATCGAGGTCGCGAATGACGAAGTGAGACTTGGCGCTCCTTTCATTTTCGACAAGCATAATATCGATCAGTTTAATTTCTGATTCCCGGCTAATCTGTTTTTGGTGCTTTGTCAGCAAAACTTCTAAAACTGAACTAATATGACCTGGATCAAAACTGTCTCCGTCGAAGATGACAAGAATGTCCGTCGCGCGGTCGAGGCGCAGCGTGATTTGTATCCAATCGAGTATGCCATCCCGATTCATCCAACCGCCGACGGCCAGGCGTCTCAGATTGTAGCTTCCCACAGCCTGATACCTGTCGCTCTCCATCACGCGTTCGCCACGTTCGGCGCCTTAATGTCTCCCGAGTTGCCGTTGACGCGACGACAGCACGAGATGATTACCACGGTCGTC
>QHXG01000322.1 GCA_003222845.1 Acidobacteriota bacterium
TATCAGACCGACGTCTGGATCGAAGATATCTCGGCGAAGAAGTTCACCCAATTGACTGATTTCGACGGGCTGGATTCGTGGCCGATGTGGAGTCGCGATGGCGACATCTACTTCGTCAGCGATCGCGACGGCGGTGGCTTGACTAACCTCTGGCGCATCTCGGAAAGCGGCGGTAAGGCTGAGAAGGTTACGTTGTTCAAGTCTGGCGACGTGCGCTTTCCGTCGATTAGTTCAGACGGCCGCACGATCGTCTTCGAGCACGACTTTGGAATTTGGAAACTCGACACCGCAAGTAAGAAGGTCACTCCAATCCATCTCGATATCAATGCCGAGACGGAAGAGAACGACACGGAAATGCGGGCGTTCAATTCCGAAGCCGATGATTATGATCTCGCGCCAAATTCGCGCCGCATCGTCCTCTCGGTCCACGGTGAGATCTTCACAGTGCCGGTTGAAGAAGGCGACGTCAGACAGATCACCGACAGTTCGGCGCGCGATCGCGCCGTTAACTATTCTCCCGACGGCAAGTGGCTGGCATTTATCTCGGATCGCAGCGGACGTGAAGAGCTTTATGTAGGGGCCATCGACGGTTCAGGTGAAGCGCAGAAGCTCACGGACATCGACGCGCTGAAGCTGGGCTACAACTGGTCGCCTGACTCGAAAGATATTGCTTTCACTGCTTCCGACAGCAAACTGCGCAAGGTGAATGTTGCCGGCAAGCAGATCGTCGAACTTGATTCGTCTCGGTATGGCAACATCTCGACGCCTGAATGGTCGCCTGATGGCAAGTGGCTGGCCTATTCGAAGGCCGACGCAAGCCGCACAACCGACGTTTATCTGCTCGCTGCCAGCGGCGAAGACAAGCAGGCACACAAGATCACGTTTGATTCTTACGATGAGCGCAGTCCGCGCTTTGCTCCCGACGGCCGCAAGCTATTTTTCGTCCGCTCAGAAACAACGGGGGGTGGTGGCGGCGGAGGCTTCGGCAACGCCTCGGTCCAGATTCATTCAGTCGGTCTAGAACGCCTGGAGCGCGACCCTGATGATCCCGAAGAGCGGCCTGAGGCCGACAGCTTGCAGCCGCCGGCCCCCGAGGGTGGCGAAGGCGCCGGCGCGCCGCGTCGTCCGATGAATCGGCCGCCGCACGAAACGAAAGTTGACTGGGCGGGTATGAAGCATCGTACGCGGCAAGTCACGCGCATGCCGTTTCCGATTTCAAACTTCACCATCGCCCCTGACAGTCGCACGATTGTTTTTGTAACTTCCGAGCCCTCCGCGACCGCGCCTACGCCCGTGATTTATTCCATCCAGGAAGATGGAAAGCGACTAACGCGCATCACCGCGGGTGGGCCGCCGCAGGCAGAAGGTGAAGGCGGCGGTGGCTTCGGCTTTGGCGGAGGCATCTCTGATCTAACCATTTCGCGCGATGGCCGCACGCTATTTTTCAAAGAACGCGAGGGAATTTATTCAGTGCCCCTGGGCACCGGCGCTGCTACCGCGGGCGCCACGGCCACTGCCGCTGTTGGTCGTGGTGGAGCTGGCGGAGGAGGAGGCGAAGGTGCGCGTCGTCGCATCAGTTTCAATGTGCGAGTGAAAATTAATCGTCCGGCTGAATGGGCCGAGATGTTTGGCGACGCCTGGCGTACGATGAAGTATCGTTTCTACGATCCGGCGATGCACGGAATGGATTGGGATGCGGCGAAAGCGAAATACGAACCGTTGGTTCAGGATATCGGCGATCGGCAGGAGCTGCTCAATATTATTAACGAGATGATCGGCGAGCTGAATGCTTCGCACACGGGCGCCGCGCCGCCTCCAGGCGGACGCGCAGCCGGAGGAGTTTCTACCGGCCATCTCGGAATCGAACTCGAGCCTGACCCAGCCGCGGGGCGTTATCGCGTGGCCTACGTTTACGAAGACGGACCGGCCGATAAAGATTGGGTGAAAGTCAAAGTCGGCGATTACTTAATCGCAATTGGCGGCAAACAATTGAAGGCCGGTGATGAGTACTGGCAACTGCTAAACGATCGTCTCAACCGCAAAGTCGAAGTCACCTTCAATAGCAAGCCGAGCGACGAAGGAGCATGGAAGACTCGCATCGAAACAATCAACACCAACGTTTATTCGAATCTGCGTTACGAGCGTTGGGTGAAAGAGCGGCGGCAGAAAGTCGCTGAACTTTCGCAGGGACGCGTTGGCTATATTCACATTCGCGCGATGGACCAACCCAGTCTGCGGAAGTTCGAAAAAGAGATTCGCGAGTTCCGCAACAAGGACGCGATGATCATCGACGAGCGCTGGAACGGCGGCGGTAACATCGAACAAGAGCTGCTCGGAATTTTGGTCCAGCGGGAATATCAAATCTGGCAGCCGCGGGGAACCGAAGCTTCCGGTCGTCCCTTCGCCGGCTACTTTGGACCGAAAGTCGTCTTGCAGAATTGGCGCTCCGCTTCGAATGCCGAGATGTTCCCGGCGGGATTCCGCGCGCTGGGCTTAGGCAAAGTTGTGGGCACGCCCACGATGGGCGCGGTGATCGGCACGGGTAGTTATTCGCTGATTGACGGCTCAACCGTGCGCACGCCCGGCGTCGGCGTCTATCTCGCGGACCCGAAGAAAACGAACATGGAAAACTATGGCGTGCAACCCGACCTCCGCGTGGATAATTCGCCGGAAGACAATCTCGCCGGCCGCGATCGTCAGTTGGAGTCCGCCGTTGACGAGTTGTTGAAGCAGTTGGGCGCAGCTAAAAGAAATATCGCGAGTAAGGAACAGTAGGTCCGCAACCGCCCCGTGAGATAACAACTCCGGTAACGAGCCATGATTAATTCGGAGCCTCTATCTCACGGGGTAGCGGGCGGTTTATCTCTTAAATTTGGGCCCGCTGGATGAGCAAAGATCAACCGCCTGCTACCGCGGGCGGTTCTGACCTTAGCCGAAACACCGAGTTTCCAGGCTTGAATTCTTCACGCCTAATCTCATACTGAATCACTTCGAGGCCATAGTAGCTCGCGTGCATTTGATAATGCATCCCGAGTTTTTTCATCACGTGAATTGACGCGGTATTCAGAGGTTTCGCAATCGCGACGACACGATCGAAGGAACGCTCTTCGAATCCAAACCTGAGGCTGGCGCGCGCCAACTCGGTCGCCAAGCCTTTCCCCCAATGAGCGGTGGCGAAATGATAGACAACTTCCGGTGTGCCTAAGAGGGATCGCAATCCACCGAAGCCGACGAATTCATGCGTCACGCGATCGACGGCGGCCCAACGTCCAAAGCCATGTGTCTCCCAGTGTTTGATAATGCTTTGTAAGGCCTTGCCTGTTTCCTCTCTGTTAACTGTGTCGCCCTCGCCCACGTATCTCATGACTTCCGGGTCGCTGAACAAGCCGGCGAGGTTATTCAGATCATCGGGACGAAACATGCGCAGTAACAGTCTCTCAGTTTCAATCTCAGGCATAGAAGCGACGCTTCGGCTCAACGGCCCCAAGTCAGAAAAATTCCCAGAGATGCGGCGGCCATGACGGCGACGGTCGCCCACCCGATGAAGTTAGTGAGTAGGCCGTTGACGCGAGCGCCCATGACCTCACGGTTGTTTGATACCAGCATGATGATGACTAGCAGTGGCGGCGCCAGTATCCCATTTATTACCGCCGCCCAGAATAGCGCGGTTACCGGCGGAATTTTCAAGAAATTTACGATTACTCCGACCAAGGTAGACACGGCGATAATCGCATAGAACCGGGCCGCGCCGCGAAGTTTTTCGCTGAGGCCGGACTTCCACTTGAATGTTTCACAGAGCGCATAGGCACTCGAAGACGTAAGTACGGGCACCGCGAGGACGCCGGAACCGATTAGTCCCACGGCAAACAAAATGCTTGCAACGCCACTTGATAACGGACGCAAAGCCTGCGCGGCTTCAACGGCAGTTTCAATTTTCGTCTTGCCGGTGGCGTGCAGCGTGGCCGCCGATGCCAGGATTACAAAATAGAAAACTAAGCTGGCGAAGAGCATTCCCGCGTCGATATCGATCTCGGCAAATTTCAACTCCTTGTCGGATGCGCCTTCGCGTTGCGCCAGCGTGGCGCGGCCCATCTGTAACTCTTCTTCGACTTCCTGGGTCGCCTGCCAGAAAAACATATAAGGCGTAATCGTCGTTCCCAGGATCGCTAACAGCGTCGTCATATATTGGTTATCAAACCGAAGCGTCGGGACGAAGGTTGCTTTCAGAACTTCGCCCCAGTGTGGCTTCGCCAGGAAGGCGGCAACTATGTATGCAAAAAGAGTCAGAGTCAGCCATTTAAAAGTGCGTACGATGATTGAGTAGGAGCCCCAGATTTGCAGCGCCACGATCCCGACGGCAATGGGCACAACCAGCACGATTGCGGGGATCGGAATTAGCAAATTTATCGCCGCCGCAATTGCTCCGATGTCGACGCCGGCAGTAATCGTGTTAGCAATCAACAGCAAGGAGATGGCCGAATAGACTAACCAACTTGGATAATGTTTCCGCAGCGCTCCAGCCAGACCCATACCACTGACCATTCCGATCTTGGCGCAGATGAATTGGACTGCCGCCATCATCGGTAGGGTCAGGATCGCCGTCCATAACATGGCGAAGCCCAGCGAGGCGCCCGCAGTTGTGTAGGTTCCGATTCCCGATGGATCGTCATCCGAAGCTCCGGTGATCAAGCCGGGCCCGAGAAGCATCAGGAAACGCTTGATGGGATTCCGCTCGCGCTCAACTCTCGACTCGAGCGCTCCTTCAGATCTCGAACTGCGACGATCGGACGTGTGCTTGCTCTCCTTTTGGTAATTGAACGACGCTTAGCATATCAGTCTCCCTCTCCCTTTGGGAGAGGGTTAGAGGTGGCAACCAAGCCGTCTAGTTAAGTTTCCTTCCCAGCTGGTTGGAAACCTGGGCATAAAAAAGAGGGTAGTTTCGTTAATCTCTCAGCTATGCGCTCACCCCAGCCATCTTCCAAACGGAGAAGGAGTTATCTGCAAATCTGGGGTATGACCATCGTAATTTGATCTTTTCTATTCAAGGTCAAAGATGCTAATCTCACCGCCTTAGTCAAGCCGAATACGCGGGAGGAGCGCATGGATCGTGACGCGGCCACAACTGATCGTTTGCGAAATCTGATCTCGAGGATCGAGTCGTTAACCGAAAAGCGCGAGCTGCGTTGGGACCGGCAGGTTGGTTCGGCGCACAGATTCGCGCGCTGGAACAACAACCTTCTGATCTTGGGACCGGCAGCGCCTTTGAGCGAGATGAGCGTGCCGCGATATTTAATGATCACGCCTTTCGACTCACCCGATTGTATCGAGATAAATTCTGATGACGCCGAACTCGGCGCGGATGTGACACACCTGGCGGACGATGTCGAGCAGGCCAGCAAGGATCAGGAACCTGTCGATCCATTTGCGATCACCGATGAGATCCTGCAACGACTAACTTAGTCACAGGTTTCGCCTTTAATCCAGATTGCTATCGCCAACGGAGAAAACATTTATGCCGACTGACCCAACCCAACTGAGTGACGAAGCGCAGAGCCTGGCGCGGGTCCCTCTTTTCAAACGGCTTGAGCCGCACGAACTGGAAAAGCTTGCGGAGGAGATCGATCAGGTCGATTACAAGGCTGGCGAGGTAATCTTTAACGAGCGTGATCATGGTGACGCGCTTTACGTCGTCGAAGAAGGCTCGGTCCGCATCTGGGTAACAGATGAAGACCTGAACGAGGTTACGCTGGCGGAGTTGCAGCCCGGCCAGTTTTTTGGCGAGCTGGCCGTGCTCGATCGCGGTGAGCGCTCGAGCAGCGCCACAGCCATCACCGACACACACCTCCATCGCTTGAGCAGTGACGATTTTCAAAAGTTCCTTATAGAACACGCGGATTGCGCCATCGATGTAATTTGCGAGATCGGGGCGCGCATGCGCCAGACCAACCTGCTGGTGTCGCAGCGAGTGTCCCGCAACATCAACCGTGAGATGGAGGAGAAAGCGACTATCGGTCAGCGGATCGCCGACAAGGTTGCTTCGTTTGGCGGTTCGTGGACATTCATCATTATTTACCTGAGCTTCCTAATCGCCTGGATGGCTTTCAACACCTTCGTGCTGATTCATTATGGCCGTGGCGAGGGCGGAGCGCAGTTCGATCCATATCCTTACATTCTTCTCAACCTGATGCTATCGATGACGGCCGCCCTTCAGGCCCCGATCATTATGATGTCGCAGAACCGTGCGGCCGAAAAAGATCGTCTGGCAGCCGAACAGGACTTTAAGGTGAATCTCAAGAGTGAGTTGATGCTCGAAGAATTGATCCGCAAGCAGAGGTACCGCGACGCGCAGATGGAGCAACTCAACGAAACGCTGGCGGCTTTGCAGGAAACGCGCGCCAAGAAATAACGGCGTTTCGGAGTACCGACTTTAGTCGGGTTTTTCTTTAGACGCTAACCAAGTGATGCTCCCGAAAAGCCCAACTGAAGTTGGTACTCTAACACTCGCTTACGGGGACTTGCGAGTGTTCGGCGCGGGCTGTCGGGCATTGTTGTTTGCAGGTGGAGTAGTCGTCTTGGTCGCCGGACGCGAAACAGTTGCGCCTGGGCGCGGGGCAGTCCTTCCGGGTCGTGTCAAGGCGATCCGTTTGTCACCGCCAGTTGGCTGATCCACTATAACCTTGATGGCTCGATAGGTTCCATCGTGAGCTTTGTTCGTTGGATCATAGCTAATCACGTACTGCGTGCGCAGGTCGCGCACAATCTCGTTGGCAATCTGCGGCAATTCGGCAATCGATTGTGGGAAAAAGGCTCGGCCGCCGGTATCGCTGGCTAGTTTGTTAATGAGGTTGACGGCTTTGTCGCGTGGGCTCTTGCGAATGAAACCTTTTTCGGCGTCCAGC
>QHXG01000323.1 GCA_003222845.1 Acidobacteriota bacterium
TGACTCAATTACCTTGAAAAAGGGCGAGCCCGTAGTGTTCGAGATTTCTTCCGCAGATCGCGAACATGGATTTAACCTTCGAGCCTTCGGTGTTCGCACTAACGTGTCTCCTGGGAAAGTTAGCAGGATTCGATTCACGCCGGACAAGACAGGCAAGTTCACCTTTTCATGCGACGTGTTCTGTGGTGATGGTCACGAGGAGATGACGGGCACAATAGTTATCACTAACTAACGCGATTCGCCGCAGAGAATTTCAAGGTTGAGAAAAATCCTCTTGGGGGCAGTTCTGACGTTAGCGCTCCTATTGTTGTCATCCCTTGTGGTGACAAGGCTCGGCCTGATGCCGGTAAGCGCTGATGGGACCCATTCACGTCTTGAAGCTCGGATCATGCCAGCAGTGCTTCATGCTTCTATCGTTCGTCATGCGTCTGAAGAAACGAACCCCGTCCGTCTCAACGAAGACACTCTGAAGGCCGGAGTAGATACTTACAAAGCGATGTGCGCGAGATGCCACAGCACACCTGATGGCGAGGCGAGTGTTTACGGACAATCGTTTTATCCTCCAGCGCCAAAACTTCCAGAGGGTATGTCCCAGTACACAGATTCGCAACTCTTCTGGGTAATAAAGCATGGCATAAGGAATACGGGAATGCCGGGCTGGGGAAGCATGCTCTCGGACGAAGAGATTTGGCAGGTCGTCAGTCTGCTTAAGAACTCGCTGGATCTCCCTCCGTCGGTCGAAGCCGAGTGGAGCACATCCAAGGCAAAGTCTGCGAAATAAAACCAGCCACTATTGATTTCACAAACTATTCTGCTTTATTCGTACATGTAGCCTCACATCGGTCGGGTATGGAGCCGATCTCAACTTGACACTCCCCTGCATCTCAAGTATCTTTATATCAAGGTAACCCAGAAAGAAACAGATTGGCAGCGAGGTACCAATGGCCAAACTTGAATCGTTATCGGGTGCGAGCGGGGCTCACGTCTTCCTCGTGTTGTGGAAGGCAGCCCGGCCAGTTGAGTCCTACGCGGAAAACAGCATCATCGGCTTGGAGATGTGCGGCAGCGACTTTGCCGTGCTTGAGGCTCTGCTGCACAAAGGGCCGCTTCCGGTTAACGAAATCGGGAAAAAGATCCTGTTGACGAGCGGCTCGATCACGGTGGCAGTTGACCGCCTGGAAAAGCGGGGACTAGTCGAGCGGCGCGCCCACGGTACCGACCGGCGGGCAAGGATCGTCCACTTAACTAAGGAAGGGCGGAAGCTGATTACGCGCGCCTATGCGCAGCATGCAGCTGACCTTGAACAGTTAGCGTCGGCATCGCTTACGACCACGGAACGCGCGACCCTGATTAGCTTGTTGAAAAAGATTGGTTATAAGGCGGCGCAGAGTGAAGAGGACGCTGCATGATTCGAAAATAAGATACAAGTTTCAAAGAGGTGAGATTTATGTCGATGGTGAAAGAAGCATTGAGAACTGAAGAGACGCAAACAAATGAAGGACGGACGGTCGCGGGATTCGTGAACAGCATCGAGACTTTGGAAGGTGGTGGATTCCTGGTGCGCCGGCCGTTTCCGAAGGCATCGTTTTCAGACTTTGATCCGTTCCTGTTGCTGGATGAGATGGGGCCGATGGATGTGGCTCCCGGTGAAGCGAAAGGGGCACCCGATCATCCGCATCGCGGATTCGAGACGGTCACCTATATGCTCTCGGGTGATATGGAACACAAGGATTCCAGTGGGCATGCCGGACAGCTTCGCTCGGGCGACGTGCAGTGGATGACCGCCGGTTCTGGTGTGGTCCATGCCGAGATGCCCTCCGCTGAGTTCATGCGTGACGGCGGGCGGATGCACGGGTTCCAACTTTGGGTGAACCTGCCGCAGCGCGACAAGATGGTCAAGCCGCGCTACCAGGAAATTCCAAGTTCGCGAATCCCAAAAGCGACATCGGCGGACGGCTTGGTCTCAGTCAGCGTGATCGCCGGCGAAGCAATGGGCGAGAAAGCTGTCATTGAGACGCGCACACCCATCATCTATTTGCATTACAGACTCGAGCCGGGAGGCGTGGCGACCCAAGGAGTGCCGCACGCTTTCAACGCCTTCGCTTACGTCGTTGACGGAGCAGGGTTGTTCGGAGCGGAGGGCGAGCGTGGCACTGACGGACAGATGGTGATGTTCGCTCCGGATGGCGACGAAGTGAGAATCGAGAATCCAGCAGACGCGAACGCAACACTGGAAGTTTTACTAATTGCTGGCGTGCCTTTGAATGAACCAATCGCGCGCTACGGCCCCTTCGTAATGAACACAGAGACAGAAATCCATCAGGCGTTTGACGACTACCGTCGAGGCCGGATGGGAGCGATTAATTCTTGAATGATTGAAGATGAAAGGGAGTGTTAAAAGTGTTATCCAACAATGAGAAACTGATCGCCGTGATCGGCGCAACCGGACACCAGGGAGGCGGAGTCGTACGTGCCCTGCAAGCCCGCGAACAATTCAAGGTGCGCGCACTGACTCGCGATCCAGACAAGCATCGCCAACTCGCAGACGAAGTCGTTGAAGCAGATTTAGACAAACCGGAGACACTCAAAGCTGCATTTGAAGGGGCACACGGAGTTTTCCTGGTGACCAATTTTCAGGAAGCAGGAAGTGACGAGCTTAGGCAGGCGACGGCGGCCATACGCGCCGCCAAAGATGCCGGGGTCAAACACTTTATCTGGTCAACCCTGCCTGATGTAGAAGCGATCAGCGGTGGCAAGTTCAACGTTCCCCACTTTACCGGCAAGGCCAAAATCGATCGGGTAGTGCAGGAAGCCGGGCTTGCGAACCATACGTTCGTCATCGCCCCCTTCTACTACCAAAATCTTGCGGGCGTCCTTGGTCCGCAGAAGCAGGCGGACGGGTCCATGGGCTGGGCTCTTCCTCTTGATCCGACACTGCGGGTCATTCACATGGGCGACATCAACGAACTCGGCAACATCGTGGCCGGCGCATTCGCACACCCGGATGAGGCGGGCAATGGTCAGTATCTGCCACTCGTTGGAGATTTCATGAGCTTTAATGAAATCGTCGAGACCCTAAATCGACAAGGGCATCACTTTTCATACAAGCAGGTCCCAAAGGAAAGCTTCGCTGGTGCCTTTCCTGGAGCAAACGAAATTGCCGAGATGTTCAGTTACTGGGAAGCCCATACTTATCTGGGTTCGGATTCGTCCGATCGAATTGCTCTCGCAAACAAAGTAGCAGGCCGGGAACCGACCCGGTTTTCGACGTGGGCTGGGGAAAATTTTCCCAGACAGCTCAACGCCACTGACGGTGCATTACTCTGAAATTGGTAAGGTTTTTGCAACTATCGAAAGGAAACGCGAAATGAAAATCGTAGTATTGATCGCACGTCTCTTACTTGGGCTGATCTTTGTCGTGTTTGGCCTGAATGGCTTTTTGAATTTTCTCAGTATGGGGCCGATGCCTACCGGACTGGCCGGTCAGTTCATCGGCGCGCTGTTCCTGTCTCACTATTATTGGGTGGTCGCTGTTCTGCAGATCGCAGGCGGTCTGCTGTTGCTTGCGAACCGCTTCGTGCCGCTCGCGCTGGTGCTGCTAGGACCAGTAATTGTGAATATCATTTGTTATCACGTCTTCCTGAATCATAGTGGAGCCGGATTGGCAGCGGTGGTAACGATCCTGTGGTTGACTGTCTTCTATGGTAAGCGGCAGTACTTCTCCGGGATATTCGCGCAACGTACATGAGGTTTTGAAGGAGAGTTGAACGATGGCTAAATGGAGTTTCGAGCCGGGGCAC
>QHXG01000324.1 GCA_003222845.1 Acidobacteriota bacterium
GCACATCGGGCGGCAGAGCCGCAGGAGGGATAATCCTAACCTCATTGATCGTTGCCAAGCTGTCACCGGGCGACTATGATGAGCGAAAGCTCGCGGTTGGAGCGTCTGAGATGAGCGCTGTACTTGAGATAAATGAGGAGACTGCGGAAGTCCTGACTAATCGCGCAAAGGCGGAGGGACAATCCGTTGATGAGTACGTCAAGAGTCTCCTGAGCCAAAACGAAAAGCCAATTGCGCCTCAGAAAACAAGCGACGCCGAGTTCGAGGCTGACATGGAGGCTTTTGCCGAAGGTACCGAACATCTACAGCCTTACGCTGGTACGTACTCCCGCGCGGACATCTATTTTGATCATGACTGATGGCGTACCTGTTCGACACGAACGTCTTTATTCGGCTTGCCAGCCGCAATGATCCTCTCCGCCAAGTCTCTGTTGATGCATTACGCAAGCTTCGCTCACGTAATGAAGTCCTATGTTTCACGCCGCAGGTTATGAGTGAGTTCTGGAACTGAAGACCCACCCGCTACCGCAGGTGGTACTGACCTCGATGCGGACGCATATTGTCCCCGCAAAATATATCTCGTGTTTGACATATAGGGGGCCAATAGCGTAGGGTAATGTAGAACCGAGTCGAGCTTACTCTGCTCTTCAGCTCCTCTGGGACTTTTCCAGATCAACTGAATTCCACAGCTCAACCCAGTTAGAAAGCCAAGGCTTCTCTCTTCTGGATCACGTTAACCTTGGCAAATTGGGAAGCTTTGGAAGCTTCTGTTGATCCCACAAGGGAAAAGGTAAAGAAACAAATGTCTATGAAACTTTATGTTGGTAATCTCGCGTTTGAAACGACGAGCAACGATCTGCAAACACTGTTCGCGCAGGCGGGCACAGTCGAAAGCGTCAACTTGATTGAAGACCGCGAAACGGGTCGCTCACGCGGCTTCGGCTTCGTCGAAATGCAAACCAAGGAAGAAGGCGCGGCGGCTATCCAGAAGTTCAACGGCCAGGAAGTAGGCGGGCGCTCGCTGAAAGTCAACGAGGCCAAGCCCCGTGAAAACCGTAACGGCGGCAACGGCTCGCGTTACTAATTAGCAGTTTGCTGCTTCTTCACAAAGCCCTCGGCGTGATTATTTCGCCGAGGGCTTTGTTGTCTGGAGTGAACCGCGAACTCCCGGTTCTGCATAAACGCCTTCTGAGCGCATATTCATCTTCAATACTCTCTCTATTAGACCAAGAGGCAACGCCTTTTACGTCTTCAATCGTGCAAGTCCTCGCCCTACGGATCGTTCAGGCCGGCAGGAGGACTGAGTCACATGAAACGATTAGTGTTGCTGGCGCTGGCGATTCTCTGTTCGGCGCCAATTGCCTGTGCTCAAAGCAAAGCTCGCATCAATAACCCGGCGATCGATATGCCGGGCTACCTCGTGATCGCGGCTGAGGCCGCCCAACACCGCGAATCGCGCCGCCTGACTGAAGATGAGTTCATCCGCATGAGCCGCGAGCCGGGCGCGATAATCCTCGATGCCCGCAGCCGCGAGAAATACAACGAGCTGCACATCAAGGGCGCGATCAACCTAAGCTTTCCGGACATCACGGTCGATAGCGTGAATAGCACATTGCCAGACAAGAACGCGCGCATACTGATTTACTGCAACAACAACTTTGTCGGCGCGCCGGAGGCGTTTCCGACCAAGATGGCGGTGGCTTCGCTCAATCTCTCGACCTACATAGCGCTCTACAGCTATGGCTTCCGAAATATCTATGAGCTGGGCCCACTGCTGGATGTGAAGACATCGAAGCTGGAGTTTTCAGGCGAGAGGAGATAATGCGCGAACTTCGCCGGCAAGAGCTGAGGCAGGAAGAACGGAAGGGACAGAGAAACTTGACTGGGCTTACTGACTGTTATAGGCCATTGAAGGCGACCGGGCGACAGTAGTCTTCGACGGCAGTTCGGGAGACAACTTCGTGAAGTTTCCCAGCGAGATGATGGCGATACCGACTGCGCCGGTGAAAGTTATGCCTGGCGATTATGTGTTGGCGCAATATCCTTTTCAAAAGCAAATGTGGATCGGCGGACGTGTGAACTCGGTCGGCGGCGCCACGGTCAGCGTGAAATATCATCGAGCCCTTTGCAAAATCCAATGTGCCAGTCCCTTACGTAATTTGGCTGACGAAACCAAACTCGATATCATAGAGGCACTTATGAACAGACGTTATTTTCTTTCATCTTCGATTTCGCTGGGCGCGGTGGTGGGACTGTCGAGATTGCCTTTGGCGGCGATGCTCTCGCAGAAAGGCACACGGGCCGGCGATGCGAGATCGAAAGGTATTGATTCGCAGTCAAGCCCTCACCCCAGCCCAAGGGGAGAGAGAGTAAACACTGATACCTCAAAATCCAAAGGAATCAAAAAAGTGATCAAGACAGATGCAGAGTGGAAGAGCCAGTTAACGCCTGAGCAATACAACGTGATGCGGCAGAAAGGGACTGAAGCGCCCTATTCGAGCCCCCTCAATGACATTCATGATATGGGAATATTTGAATGCGCCGCTTGCGAATTGCCGCTGTTTAGTTCGGCGACAAAGTTTAATTCCGGCACCGGCTGGCCGAGTTTTTGGGCGCCAATCAAAAAAGAAAACGTGCGCGAAGAAGTTGATAACAGTCTGGGAATGACCCGCACGGAAGTGCTGTGCGCTCGCTGCGATGCTCACATCGGACACGTCTTCGATGATGGACCAAGACCTACGGGACTGCGTTACTGCATGAATGGAGTGGCGCTGAAGTTTGTGAAGCAGGCGTGAGTCGTGGATCGTAAATCGTGGCTAGATGAGCGAAAGCGCGAAGTGCAAAAGCCTGGGACGCTTTCGCGAAGCTCGTTCATTCTGGACAGGATGTCCGCGCTCCCGGTTCAGTGTCCCACCGGGATCCTCTGAAACCGCGTTTTTCCTTCCGTATCCTGCCAGGAAATATCCAGCACGTAAGGATTGAGTTCGCCGTCGATCACTTGCAGCTTTTGTAAGTGATGGTTTTCCGGGCCGGCCTGTTTTCCATTGATCCAGATTGTGTGGTGCAGGATCGACTTCTCTGCCGGGAGGATGCGCTCGACAGGCTCGAATCGAATATGAACCTGCGACGGTCCCCATCCTAAGGCGTCTTCGTTTTTCAGAAACACGGTCAGGATTTCGACGCGTTTGAGGGTCTCTTTGGTCGCGTTAGTTAATTCCAAAAGAAGATTCGATCCCTCATTCACAAATTTGTACTTGAACGGCTTTGGTTTGTTGTTGGTCATGATGCTCGCTTTCCGCCTTCCTTTTAAGGCGTTCGTTAATCCGACTCAAATCGAAGGAGCGTCAAAACCGTAGCGTCGTTATTGGAGATGTCTTGGCAGTCCTTGCAACGGAGTATAGCACGGGTGAGGGAATTAATCGGTGAGTCGACACTGAAGCTGTGAAATCGAGTGCGTCGTACTTCAGATCGAGCAGCAAACACGCAGCGGAACGCACCATGTAGGGCCCTCATCAAGGCCTGACCTTGCGTTTGGTAAATCGTCGCCATAGCTTGACTTAGGCTGACCGCGGAAATCCGGTGACGGCATGCCCAAGCCATGTTAGAATGCCCGTTATCATGCGCTTTGACATCGTTCTGATAAGATTTGTTTTTACCGGAATTTTGCTGGCTGCAGGCTATGTTCTGCACCCCATCCCCGGGCATCGTCTGATTTCCACTGGAGCTGCGGGTCTCGTCGCGATTGCCATCATCTTTTTCGAGATGCGCATTCGGCGCTCGTCGCTCAAGACCCTGATTGGAGCGGCAGTCGGGTCAATCCTGGGAATCGTTGGCGCCTATCTGATTGGCTCGCTGATCAGCAGTCAGGAATCGATGGCGGTGCCACCGTCGACGAAAACCTTTCTGACTCTGGCGTTGACGTTTTTTATGGCTTACGTCGGACTGATGGTCGGGGCGGCAAAGGGCGACTATCTCGATCTATCCGCGCTGGGCGGAATCTTCAGTGATAAAACCGCGCGTCGCGATCTGAAGATTCTCGACACCTCTGTGATCATCGATGGGCGGATTGCTGACGTGGCCGAGACCGGATTCCTTACGGGCACGCTGATCATTCCGCAGTTTATCCTGCGCGAACTGCAACAGGTTGCCGATTCACCCGATTCCTCAAAACGCCAAAGGGGACGGCGCGGGCTGGACATGCTCAACCGTCTGCAGAACAACGGTTCGCTCGACATTCAGATTGTCGAGACGGATTTTCCTTCGGTACGCGAGGTTGATCTGAAACTGATCGAGTTGGGAAAACAGCTTGACGCGGTCATCGTCACGAACGATTTTAACTTGAATAAAGTTGCGCAACTGCGCGGCGTCAACGTCCTGAACATCAACGAACTGGCGAATGCACTGAAGCCCGTGGTGTTGCCGGGCGAAGCGATGCGCGTTTTTATCCTGAAGGAAGGCAAGGAGTACAACCAGGGGGTGGCCTATCTTGACGACGGCACGATGGTCGTTGTCGACAATGCGCGGCGATTGATTGGGAGAAACGCGGACATTGCCGTCACCAGTGTGCTGCAAACAACCGCCGGCAAAATGATCTTCGGACGGCTGTGCGAAGAAAGTGAGGGCGCGGGCAACGGCGAACGATCGCGCCGGTCGTTGCGCGAAGTCCGATCGGGGCCGGCGTTGACGCGGATCAATGATACGGAATCATAATCGAATGGAATAGTTGTCATGGTTCAGCAACTCCAAGAAAGACCTGATGCGGGACGAACCGGTTCACCGCCGCTCAAGATGACCTATGAAGAGTTTCTTCAGTGGGCTGACGAGGACACGTGGGCCGAATGGGTGGATGGGGAGGTGATTCTATTGAGTCCTGCTTCTTTGGTACATCAGTTTTTGGACACGTTTCTACTGAACCTGCTGGGCTTTTTTATTAGCTTTCACGACCTCGGCGTGGTAATCGGTCCCCCTTTTCAGATGAAGACAGGGCCGAACCTGCCAGGGTGCGAGCCTGACGTAATTTTCGTTGCCCGCGAGCATCTCGACCGGCTGAGAGATGTCTATCTCGATGGGCCAGCCGATCTGGTTGTCGAAATCGTCAGTCCCGACAGCCGAACACGCGATAGCCGTAACAAACTGCACGAGTATGAACAAGGTGGTGTGCCCGAATATTGGGTGCTCGATCCTGTTCGAAGAGAAGCGAAGTTTTATCAGCTTGGCGACGACGGAATTTATCATCTGGTGCCGCCTGACGAAAATGGTATTTACCAAAGCGCCGTGTTGAAAGGCTTGCGGGTGAAAGTAGATTGGTTGTGGCAGGAACCCTTGCCGCGATTGCCAGATGTGCTGAGAGAGTTAGGATTGATTTAGAAACTCGCGAATGAGCATCTCATGAATGTCGCGATCGTCGTCGCCGCCGGGAAGGGAACTCGGCTGGGCGGCGTCCGCCCGAAGCAATTCCTGGAACTAGGCGGAGTTCCGATTATCATTCACACGCTCAGGCAATTTGAGCGCTCCCAACAGATCGACGAAATCATAGTCGTCCTTCCCCCCGAAGAGACGGCTAACTTTCTGGCTTTCGCGCAAGACTTTGGATTGAAAAAAGTTTCGCGAGCTGTAGCCGGCGGTGCGACGCGCGCGCAATCCGTGCTCTGCGGGTTGGCTTCGATTCGCCACGCAGAGATTGTTGCCGTTCACGACGGCGTCCGCCCGCTCGTGACGCCCGCCGAGATTGACGCGACAATGCATGCAGCGAGAGCGAACGGGGCCGCGATTCTGACGGCAGCGGTGGGAGATACGATCAAAGAGATTGAGGGCCATCAGGTGATCCGCACTTTGCCCCGCGCAAATTTGCGGCGGGCGCTCACGCCGCAGTGTTTTCGTTATGAAATTCTAAAGCGCGCGTACGATCAACTGAATGAGGTTGAGGCTTCAGGGATCGAATTAACAGATGACAGCATGCTGGTTGAGCGACTCGGTGTCGAGATTGTCGCCGTAACGGGAAGCGCGCGGAATATTAAAATTACTAGGGCTGAAGATTTGGCGATCGCTGAAAAGCTGCTTAGGTCTTAGGTCTTTGGCCTTTGGCCTTTGGTCTTGGTTCTGTGTTCTTGGCGTTCTTGGATCATTCAACCGGTACACTGCTGAAGACCAAGACCTAAGACCTAAGACCCAAGACCTAAGACCAACTATCCATGTTTCGCATCGGCATCGGCAACGACACGCATCGATTGGTCAAAGGAAGGCCTCTGATTCTTGGAGGTGTACGAGTTCCGTTT
>QHXG01000325.1 GCA_003222845.1 Acidobacteriota bacterium
CAATGAGGGCCTTTTTGGGGCTGGCGGTGATGCCCCACGTCCCGGTGGCCGGGTCGTACAGCTCCGCAATGTCATTCCCTACGAGTAAGACCTTGCCGCTGGGCAACAGCGTCGCTGTGCGGCTATCCCGTTCTGTGTTGAGATCGCCGGTCCTGGTCCAGATTCCCGTGGCCGGGTCGTACAGCTCCGCGCTGTTGAGGCCATTGGGAGCATTTGGGCCATAGCCCGCTGCGACCAGGACCTTGCCGTTCGATAGCAGCGTCGCTGTATGAGCCAGGCGGGCTGTGTTTAGACTACCCGTGTTGCTCCATATCCCGGTAGCCGGGTCGTACAACTCCGCGCTGCTGAAAGCCTGGTTAACCTCGAAAGAGGGTGCGTGTTTCGAGCCTTCCGCGTCAAAGCCCCCTACAACCAGGACCTTGCCGTCGGTTAGCAGTGTCGCGGTGTGATAAACGCGGGACGTATTGAGGCTGCCGGTGCTAATCCACTTCCCAGTGGCCGGGTCGTACAGCTCGGCGCGATTCAGGCTGTTGTAGTCGTAGTCGAATCCGGCGGCAATCATCACCTTGCCGTTGGGTAACAGCGTTGCTGTGTGACTCTCCCGGGCTGTGACGAGCGGGCCAGTGTAGCTCCATGTACCCGTGGCCGGGTCGTACAGTACCGCCGTGATGAAAGAACCATCGCCCTCTGAGCCGCCGGCAACCAGGACCTTGCCGTTGGGCAGTAGGGTCGCTGTGTGATTCCAAAAGCCAAAGGGATGGCTGGAATCCATCAACTTGGCGTTCTCGGTGCGGCTCCAAGATCCGGTAGCCGGGTCGTAGAGTTCCGCGGTCAGATCGCCAGTAAACGGCCTGTCGTCGCTGCCGCCTCCCGCGATCAGGACCTTACCACTGGGGAGCAGCGTCGCTGGCACATCCGAGCGCGCTGTGTTGAGATTGCCGGTATAGCTCCAACTCGGAGCAACTGCTTGTGCAGAGGCAAGTCTTGTTGGACGTGGCATCAGGGTGACCGCACTTATTAATCCGACCCAACTCAGTATTAGCCCAACGCGATATCGTGCGTGCTTTCTTTGATTTTTCATAATTACCTCACCTTCTGTGCAGCCCCTTCCTGGAATCAATGCAATCACCTTGATCTTCAAAACTACGCGGGAAGTTAAAGGTCATCCAGCCGCCGTTCTTGCACTCATCCTTATTAGTTGGTGGGCCACACAGAGGACCGCCGGTATTGATCGCCAGTGGTTGTCCCGGAGGCGAAATGAGAGTAGCGAACAACACTGCAGGCTCTGTCCCTGTGTTTCTGACTTGATGGACACGAGGAATTGGTTCCTCAAAAGCTTGTCCTGCGGTGAGCACTTCTGAACCTCCGCAGCCACTGTCCTCGGTGATAGTTCCGCTCTGGACGATGACGTACACTTTGCCCGGATCACATTGCTGAGCGCGACTGAGCGCCGTACTTTTCGGCTTTCATTCTCTTAAGCGGAATCCAGCAGAAAAAGCGGCAGCGGCGGAACAAGATTTCGTGGGTGTAATTAAAAGTGAGAGTTCAGAACAGATGTAGACTGGAGCGCAAGCGTCCTCGCTTGCCGTGATGACGACACGCGAGCACGGCATCTGCAAGCGGGACGCTTGCGCTCCAGTCACCGGGCTGTCGACTCTCACCTCTAATTACACCCAGATTTCGTCGGGCGTTAGTCATGAAGTGAAATCAGCAGGAGGATGTGATATTTTGCCGAGGCACTCTCGAACCACTTGTTCGAAGTACAGCGATGACCCAAACCTCGCGAGAAGAAGTTACCGGACTGCTCCAGGCCTGGAGCGACGGCGATCAGGCGGCGCTCGACAAGCTCATGCCGCTCGTCTATGCAGAGCTTCATCGTTTGGCCAAGCGCTACATGGGTCGTGAGCACGCGGGCCGCACCCTCCAGACTTCCGCCCTCGTCAATGAGGCTTACTTGCGTCTGGTTGATGCACACGGCGTGCGCTGGCAGAACCGCGCTCACTTCTTCGCCGTCTCTGCCCAGATCATGCGGCGCATCCTGGTCGATTTTGCGAGGACGAGACAGAACCTCAAGCGGGGCGGTGGAGTGCGACAAGTTACGCTGGACGAAGGCCTGGTAGTTTCGCCGGAAAGCGGCGCTGACTTGCTTGCGCTGGATGAGGCCTTAGAGAAGCTGGCCGTCCTCAATCCGCGACAGAGTAGAGTAGTGGAGTTGCGATACTTCGGCGGCTTGAAAGAAGAAGAAGCAGCCGAAGCGCTGAACGTCTCACCGCGGACCGTTCGGCATGATTGGAGCCTGGCGCGCGCCTGGTTGTATCGAGAGTTGAGCTGTGGGAGTAGTGATGACGTCTGAGCGTTGGGAGCAAGTCGGCAAGCTTTATCAGGCGGCGCTGGCCTTGCAGCCGGCTGAGCGGGAGACTTTTCTCGATGATGCTTGCCGTGATGATAAGGCGTTGCGTCGAGAAGTAGAGTCGCTGCTTGCGGCCGAAGATGGAGCTGGAAGTTTTCTCGCGGCAGGCGCGATGAAGGATGCAGCAAAGATGCTGGTTGAGGATGAATCCCTGTCCCTGGTTGGCAAGCAGATAGGCCATTACCACGTGCTCTCGCTGCTGGGCGCAGGTGGGATGGGCGAGGTCTACCTCGCGGAAGACACTCGCCTCAAGCGTAAGGTCGCGCTCAAGCTGCTGCCTGCCGAACTCACTGCGAACCGGGATCGGTTGCGACGCTTTGAGCAAGAAGCCCAAGCGGCGTCCGGCCTCAATCATCCGAACATCATCACCATTCACGAGATCGGACAAGTAGACGGCCTGAACTTTATTGTCACCGAGTTCATCGCGGGCGAAACGCTGCGCCAGCGGATGGCAACGGCGCGATTGAATCTGGCAACCGTGCTCGATGTTGCTACTCAAACCGCCGGTGCCTTAGCCGCGGCCCACGCTGCAGGCATCGTCCATCGCGACCTCAAGCCGGAAAACATAATGCTACGGCCTGATGGACTGATCAAAGTGCTCGACTTCGGCCTGGCCAAACTGACCGAGCCGCGGACTTCCAACGTGGACACGGAAGCGCCAACAGTAGCCAGGGTGGATACCAAAATGGGGACCGTGATGGGCACCGCGCAATACATGTCGCCCGAACAGGCGCGCGGATTGAAAGTGGATGCGCGCACGGACATCTTCAGCCTCGGCGTCGTGCTGTATGAAATGCTGGCGGGACGTCCGCCGTTTCTGGGAGAGACGACGGCGGATATCATCAGTGTGCTGCTTCACAAAGAACCGCAACCACTCTCGACGCTGGTGCCCGACACGCCCGCCGAGTTGCAAAGCATCATCAGCAAGACTCTCCGGAAGGACAAGGATGAGCGCTATCAAACCGTCAAGGATCTGCTCATCGATTTGACGACGCTTAAGCAAGAGTTGGAATTCGCCGCGAAGTTAGAACGCAGCGCCCCGCCGGATAGCAAAGACGCGGCAGCTAGGAACGGCGCGCAAGCGGCGAACGCGGCAATGGAAAACGCCCAAACGCAAGCCATCGCAGCGCGCCCGACTTCCAGCGCCGAGTACATAGTTAGCCAAATTGAACAACATCGCGGTCTTGCTGCCGTGGTGTCGGTTCTACTGCTTGCGGCCACTGCCTTAGGTTATTGGTTCTACGCTCATCGCGCGTCGAACCTGACACAAATCGAATCCATCGCGGTCCTGCCGTTTGTCAACGCGAGCGGCAATGCCGAGGTCGAGTACTTGTCGGATGGCATGACCGAATTGCTCATCAACAGCCTGTCACAACTGCCTCATCTGTCAGTCAAAGCTCGCAGTTCGGTATTCCACTACAAAGGTAAAGACGTTGAGCCGCAACAAGTCGGGCAAGAGCTTAAAGTGCAAGCCGTCTTGAATGGGCATGTTGTGCAGCGAGGCGATCAATTAACGCTCGGTCTGGAATTGGTTGATGTGCGGACGGGCAATCAGCTTTGGGGCAAGCAGTACAATCGTAAATTGACCGACCTGGTGGCTTTGCAGAGCGAGATCGCCCGCGATGTATCAGAAAAGTTGCGCTCGCGTTTGACGGGCACAGAGCAGCAACGACTGACCAAGCGGGGCACGGAGAACACGGAAGCGTATCAGGCTTATTTGAAGGGACGATATTACTGGTCTAAGTACCCTGCGCCCGGTTATGAAAAGAGTCGCGAGTATTTTCAGCAGGCGATTGACCTCGACCCAACCTACGCGCTGGCTTATACCGGCTTGGCCGATTACTACGGTTTCGCGGCGGCAACCGGTCTCTTGCCGCCCAACGAGAATTGGCCGAAGGCGGAGGCGGCAGTGAACAAAGCGTTAGCCTTAGATGACACGCTGGCCGAAACTTATAACCCGCTGGCCGGCGTCAAACTGTACTACTACCGCGACTGGCCTGCCGCCGAACGCTACTTTCATCGCGCCATCGAACTGAATCCGAACTATGCTGAAGTGCGCTTTCATTACGCCATGTGTTTGGTTAGGTTCGGACGCCATGAGGAGGCCCTGATCGAAATTCAACGCGCCATCGAGCTTGAGCCGTTGTCGCCCCGCACCAATGTATACTTCGCGAGAATCCTCTTCTATATACGCCAGAACGACCGCGCGATAGACGAGTACCGCAAGACGCTTGAGCTAGACCTGAATTTTGCGGCAGCGCACGAGTGGCTCGGTGACGCTTACGAGCAAAAGGGAATGCACAAGGAAGCCATCACGGAATGGGGCAAAGCCCTGACCTTGAGCGGAGGAGGCGAACAGGCGTCAATTCTCGAACGCACCTACGCCGCGTCGGGCTTCGAGGCTGCGGTCCGCGCTCTGGCACAGCAGCGGCTCGAAAAATTGAACGAAAGGGTGAAGCACGGCGAGTACGTTCCGGCGATTGAGTATGCGACCGCCTACACACGCTTGGGCGACAAGGAGCAAGCCTTTGCCTGGCTCGACAAAGCTGTGCAGGAACGCAACGGTATGGCGCTTGAAATCAAGGTCAACCCGATCTACGACAAGCTTCGCGACGACCCGCGCTTTCAAGATTTGCTGCGGCGCGTCGGTCTTATGTCGTAATCAGTGTGCAATTCCATGGCCTCGATGGCTTTTCTTCCTTTCGCCTGGAAATGAACCAGCTATCCTTTCAAGAAATGCTGCGTCCTTAAGGACGCAGCGGGCTTGATTCGATTTAACTCTCATCAAGTAATGAACGGCAACTGAGACAGGCGAGCA
>QHXG01000047.1 GCA_003222845.1 Acidobacteriota bacterium
CGCGGCATCGACGCCAGCCGATTTACGATCACGATGGGTCCGGCGCGTGAAGGTTGGCTTTTCGAACTTTGGATCGTGCCTGAAGGAGCGCGGCCGCCAACTCCGATGCGTTAAGCCGCAAACTATTTGAATGTTGCCTCAACCGGCGCGATCGTGAAAGGTCGCGCCGATTTTTTCATCGCCCAGGCGTTTAGAGCGTGCGTCAAGACTCGTGTCAGAACCCAGAGCGGTAGCGACGGGATCCTAACAATTCCGCGAAACTTGATGATCCGGTCGCTACCGCTCTTCTGACACGGAATCCTTACGCTTGCGTTCATGAGATTCAGAAATCCCACTCCATTCATGGGACCAAGTTGCGCTCCGTAGGGACTTTCACCTTTGTATCGTTCGCTACGTAGACGACAAAGCGCTTGCCCTGCGGCAGGATTGCATCTTCACCGCGTTTGAAACCGCTCATCAGGGCGAGCGGCGAAATTGGAAAGAGCAATGCGCCGAACACGATTGTCTTTGCCGCCACTTCGCCGCCGTGGCTTGTGCCGCTGATCCCATTTTGCCCGGACGGTAAATTTTGCCGGGCAGTTAAGGTTACGCGTGTGAGATCGGCCGCCACGACATCCTGCATCATCCAGGCCAGCTTGCCTGCCTTTCCCCAATGCCCACCGCGCTTCGCGTGCACGACTCGAGCAGTCACCAGCGAATAAGAATCGATAAGTATCACGCCATCGATTCTGATTGGGACGAGCACGCGAAAACTCAAAAGATCGCCCAACCGCATGTCGCGCGAGCTGACCGAGTACGCGGCTTCAATTTCAACCGGAGTGCCGGCGGGAATCGTGAGTTCACGCGCGGGCAACTTCGTTGAAGCCGAGCTTTCAGATTGCGACAGTTGGACGGAATTTCCTGCGCTATTTTGTGATGTAGCTGATTGCGCCTGACTCGGGGCCAGTGCGATTAATTGAATTAAAGCTAAACCGAGCGTTCTCTTCACGGCGTGCGCCTCCTCGCGAAACGTTTGCTTCACTCGCAGAGGTGCAAGCGCAATGCCGACGTGTGTTTTGGAAAGCAGTGGGCTAGGACTTACGGCGTCTTCTCAAGATTTGCCTCGAGATTGATCGAGCCACCCGCATTGACAGTAATCGTTCTTTGCCAAGTCTTAAAACCTGACTTTTCAAGAACTACAATATGGTCACCGGATGATAACTGGATCGTCGAAGGTGTCGTTCCCATTAACTTGCCATCAATGGTAATTTCCGCTCCATCAGGCGCAGACTTAATTGCGACCGCAGATAGATTAGGAGTAATCCCTTCAGACTTTGAAGCCGTCGACTCTGAGACGACCGCCGTTGATTGTTTAAATCTCGCCGGGTCAAGAGGTGTATCGCCAGCGATGTAGGCGGTAATTTCCGTCCCCTTTGGAATTGTGAGGTCTTTGCCGTGCATGAATAGAAAGAACGGTGCGGCCGGGAAGAAAAGAATACTTGTGGCGACAATTGCTCCTGTCATCGCTCCGGTATGACTTCCTCCGCTGCCGCCTTTGACCGCGCGGAGGGGTGCTTTCTCACCAGAGATCAGCTGCACATAATCAATGTTCATGTTTAGCTTACCAGCCTTGCCCATTCGACCTTTTGGTTTGGCTTCGGTCACGGTTGCAATTGCCATCCCTCCATGCTGAACTACAACCAACTCGCCGACTTTAACGTCCTCGATGACTTCAAAGTCAACTTTCTCATCTACTTTCGCGTCGTGTGAAGACATGGTCCGGGTGAGTTTAAGTTTGACCGGAGTGTCCTCGAGCAAACCGAACGCAAGCGGCGGCCTGTTGGTTGGCGCGGGTGCAGCAGGTACCTGAGCTTGAGTAGTCTTAGTCTGCTCCTTGTCCTTCGACTTTTTTTCCTGAGAGTGCGCAATCAAGGGAACGGTCAAAGTGAGAGCAAGAAAAAGCAGCGTGCGTTGGGGGATCATACTTTTGTCCTTTCTCGGAGGTGCGGGTTAAAAGCCTGGAAACAGCTCAATAACTGTGACGAACGCGAGCCAGGAAAGTTACCAATACTGTTAGACTGCAACTGTCTCTTCGGGCCGAGCCTCAACCAGGTATGGTGAGCCGGGGTCAGGCGCGTCTTCATGTAGGATCGCATTCACGATTGGCAGACTCAGCGAATGCTTCTTCGGGATGTTAGGAACATTGTGGCCGGCCGCGTAAACGGCATGGCGTTCGTTCTCTTCGTACCATTCTTTGAGATTGGCAGTCTTGTGCATGTTTTCGATGATCTGCCGCCAGCCGACGCCAGTGTTGTAAGCGCAGAATGAAATCTCGCCTTCCTGGGTGCCGTAGGGAATCACACACATCTCGGTGCGACGGAAGTCGTAGTTGAAAAGGTCCTGGAACCACATGCCTTCAACACAGAGCACGCGCCAATTGTCACTCGTAGTATCCTGGCCGGCGCTCGTCATGCGATCGTTGCGATCAGAATTCGAGTTGGTCGAAGATGGCTTGAACAAGTTGACGATCTGCGAAATCGGAAAACCTTCGGGCGCCTTCGCCGCGTTGTAGTTGCGCATGATGGCCATGCCGAGCTGCGCGTACGAAAGCTTCTTACCGCGCGCCGTATCGGTGATCACGGCGACGTCTTTCATGAATTGTTCGTAGTTAAAGAACTCGAACAACGATCTGAAATCACCGGTCTTGCGATTGACGACCGCGAGCGTGAAGATGCCGCAGTTCGGATGGCAATTGCACGACGACCAGCCCCACGGCGCGTCGGCCCCTTGCAGCATGTCCATCACGCTGGTGAACGCCGAGTAAGACGAGAGCGGAAACCAATCGCGCAGCGGCTGCATTCTTCCGCCGACTTGATCTTTCAAATCGTGCGTCATGCCGGAGAGTGTGTAGCGCCACTTCGTGCGCAGTTCATCCGAAATATCTTCGTCGCGTCCGGTGAATGAAACCGGCTGAAACGCGATGGTTTGAACTTTGTCGATGTTCTTCGCGGCGAATTCGACGATCTGTCCGATTGCATCGTTGTTGATGCTGTTAACGATGGTGACCACCAGCGTGACTTTGATGCCGACGCTCGCGAGATTCTCAATTGCGCGCACTTTCACATCGAACAGATTGCCGACGCCACGATGTTTGTTCTTCTCTTCGCCGACGCCGTCGAACTGCAAATAGACGCCATGCTGGCCCGCAGCTTTCGCGGCTTTGCAAAACTCAATGTCTTCGGCGAAGCGAATCCCGTTGGTTGCGGCGAGAATGCGATAGAAGCCAATCTTCTTGGCGTAGGCGACTGCCTCAAGATAATAAGGCGAGAGTGTCGGCTCGCCGCCTGAGAAAAGAATGATGACCTGTCGTCTTGGCTTGAATGAAACCGCTCGATCCAAAATCGCTTTCGTATCTTCGAAGGTCGGCTCGTGCACATAGCCAACCTGGTTCGCATCCATGAAGCAGGGATTGCACATCATGTTGCACCGGTTGGTGAGATCGACCGTCAACACCGCGCCGCGACCAAACTTGATATTCGACGTTCCGTGCTTATGCACGTGCGAATCTTCGGCGGCCTTAAAGTCACGACCGAAGAAGAGCGATTCAATCCGCTCGAGAAACGCCGGGTCCGTGGCCATCACGTCGACAAACTCGCCGTGTTTCGGGCAAGTCTTGCGCATGATAACGCGACCGTTCTCTTCCACAATCTGTGCTTTGATTTCGCCCGGATGCTCATTCATTAGAGACTCGAGCGGCGTCGTGCCATCGATCACTGCCGTCCGCACTTCCTTAACACAGCGCGGGCAAAGCGAATCTGTTTCTCTGGGAAAGCCGAGTGGCGGTGCGGTGCGTTCGTAGGATTTAAGCAGCGGACCCGGCGCCCACTTCGGACGGATGGCCTCGCCGTCGGGCAGGCGCTGGTTGACGGATTGAAAGGCTTTCCAGGCTACATCGGAAAGCGCCGAGACGACCTTTGAGCCGGTGACTCCGCTCAATTTACTTTTGTCTGTCTCGCCGCGGCGGAATTGATCACTAAACAATGAAAGCTTCTCCTCGGTAGCGTTTCGTCCGGGGCTAAAGACGCGCCGGGATTATTTAGAGCTTATGACTCACGGGCGTATAGAGTACAAACTTTAGTTTGCTCTCGTGGCAGAAACCCAAGCGTCAGCGCGGGTGCACCCTCCCTCACGGTCGGGGTCTCTGACTCAAGCCCGACTGAAGTCGGTACTCTGAACCCTGTTATTCAAGTTACATGCATCTCGACCAGCAGGCCATGATAGTTTGCCAATACGGGCAAAGGCAAGACAAAATGCCTGTCGGGTCGACGTCTTGACGAAATCTTAACGAAAAACGGCGGTGTTTGAGTAGTTAGGCTCTGTGCCTGATATGTGTTGGCGGCTTCAAACCGGAAGCTAAATGGAGGAGAGTAATTGAAAGGGGCAGCTCTGGAGCGGAATTGCGCGTGGCCAAGCGACATGTGCGTCTTCGCTCGAGGAGCGGAGACATGCCGCTCCGCTGATCCGCGTTACGCGTCACTTCTCCAACGCATCAACCTGTCGCCGTGAAAATCTCGCCGGGCCAAACCCCAGCGAAACAGATTGATCAATTTCCTTCCTTAGGCCATCAGAAAGCTTGTCAAACGTTTCTAAGACTTCCGTCCGTTTCGTGTTCGCCATCCGCTAGGTGTACTATCTGCCTCTTCCCCGCGTCCAGTAAATAAATGAGAGAAGGATCAGAAATCCCGGTTGATGTCTTGGCCGCGCATGTCGGCGGTCAGGTAATCGGTGACGGCAGCATCCTGATTCAACGAGTTGCCGGGCTGGAATCCGCCCGCAAAGGCGCCATCACCTATGTCGAAGACGAAAAGTTCTTCGAAGCTGCAAGTCAAACCAAAGCTTCGTGCGTTCTGGTTCCTGAAGGTGCTGACGTGAAAGCGCCGTGTCGACTCGAAGTGAAGAAACCCAAACTGGCGTTCGCGCTGATCGCTGAAATCCTTCACCCGCCAAAGAAGCCCGTCCCAGAGATCCACTCCTCATCAGTAATCGCCGCAGACGCGAAAATTGGCAAGGACGTTCTTATCGGCGCGTTCGTTTGCATCGGAGAGAACTCATCAGTCGGAGACGGAACTCAAATTCGCGCGGGTGCGAAAATCGGCGACAATGTCAGTGTTGGCAGGGATTGCATCATTCACCCAAACGTTTTTTTGGAAGACGGCGTGACAATCGGTGACCGCGTGATTCTGCATGCGGGCGTCGTCATCGGCGCGGACGGATTTGGGTATGTTCGCGACGAACACAGCCATCACAAGTTTCCGCAAATCGGCACGGTCGTAATCGAAGACGACGTCGAGTTGGGCGCGAACACTTGCGTCGATCGCGGGGCGCTGGGGCGAACGCGCATCGGACGCGGCACGAAGATCGACAACCTGGTTCATGTCGGTCACAACTGCGACATTGGCGAGCGGGTCGTCATCGCCGCGCAGACCGGCATCAGTGGCAGCGTGACAATTGAAGATGATTGCGTAATCGGCGGCCAAGTCGGTTTTGGCGATCACATACGTGTTCAGAGCGGTGCGGTGATTGGTTCAAAGGCCGGCATCCTTCCCGGCAAGATCGTGCGTCCCGGCGTGTGGTGGGGAATTCCGATTCAGCCGCTCGACGAGTACAAACGTCTGAACGCGCACATTCAGCGCTTGCCGCAGGTGCGCGAAGAAGTGAAAGAGCTACGCCAGCGAGTAAAAGAATTGGAAAGTGTTCTGCTGGAAAACCGAAAGACTTAGAACCAGATTCACGTTGGCGAGCAGTGTTCTAGCGGGCTGCTGAAAAAGTCATTTCTCTAGTCCAGGCGTTCAGAGAGTGTGTCAAAACTCGTGTCAGAACCCGGAGCGGTAGCGATGGGATCCTAAGAATTCCGCGAAACTTGATGATCCGGTCGCTACCGCTCGCGGTTCTGACACGGACTCTTCACGCCTGGGAAACTGAAGGCGATTAATTCACAAGCCCCCTTCCAGGGGGCTTTCGCATAACCGCTTCAGCCAGTCTCTTGCCGGAAGATACTAGTGAAGGCCCATAAATGGGGCTCAAGAATTCACGCCACTTCAACAACCCAGGCGTGAACGCCTGGGCTAGTGGAAAACGAGCACGATCGTACTCAACTATACCGGAATGAACTATAATCGGATCCCGCCTCGACTTTCGCGGTCTTCCAGAAAAAAGTAGTTGACAACCTGAAGATGTTTACGCGAATCTGATGTTGGGCTTCTTCCCCTCAAGCCTTCCCCCCCGGAAAGTTGGTAGCATGAATAGACCCTCAGTTCTTGTCCTAATTGCGCTGCTTCCCTTCTCTGTTGCCGCCGTTCAAGCTCAATCGCCTGAATCGCCTCGATCGATCGATCCATTGGGCCGTCCGCGCGTTGTGACCGCCACAAATCCCAAACACGTTGCGAAGTCTAAACTCCAGGAACCCTCGCAGACTCCTGCGCGTCCCGCAGAAGTCCCCGCAAAGCTCGTTGAAGGGTCACCCAGACAGCAACCGGAAGAATCGAAATCCTCGGTCAAGCAGGATGAGGCACTAGCCGTTTCTCATCGCCTTTCACCGGTACGCATTCGTATGCGTATTGAAGAAGCAGAGCGCCTGATGAAAGTCCGTGTCTTGCCCACCGCGATGTCCGTGCCGTCGATCGATTACGTAACACTCGCCGCCCTGTTGCCAGAAACGTCGCATATTCACTTAATCCGGATCGCCAAGCAGACGTTTCTGACCAGGGGCGCAGAGTTTTCAGCGACGACATCCCTCGGTTTGCCGGTTCAGATCCATATCGTGCGTGCGAATGGCGTCAATACCGCCGTAACCGTCTTTGATGAGAAGAACCGATCGTTGGTGCCTTTAGTAGTGGAATTCCCAATCGAGCGGCGCGGCCAGTTTCGCGAGATGGCTTATTACACTTCCGCACATCCGGCGCTGCTTTCACCGGAGGTGTTGAAGGCAGGCCAGACTTATGTTAACTCGATGATTGATCTGGCGGCGAAGCGCTTGCGCGAAAGGGGCGTGCCCATTGCGTCAAATCTAATCGACGTGGCCAAGCACCTTTGTGTTGTCGAACACGTGGATCACGATCGCTTCCGCAACGAGAATCGCATCGCGCTCTTCGAAGAAATCTATTCGCTTTACGCGCTGAACCAACTCGACACCTATCGCTACTCAGTCAGTTCGGCTGGCGCCGGCGGCATGGTGCAGATGATTCCTTGGGCTTACCAACTGGAACGGCAACGGCATCCGGGCGTGGGATTGAATCCGGATTTCGTGCTCGGCATGCGCAATCACGGCAACGCGCTCGAAGCGATGCTGCTTTACATGAAGGACACCTGGGACGATCTGCTCGCGAACGAAGATGTGCAAGCGGCGATCACAGCGAAGCAAGCCACGCCTCCTGAGCTGATGGCCGCAGCCTACAATTCAAATGCCGCAAAGCTGCCGGGTTACATTCGTCGCGCCGGCGCCGGCTGGCGCACCTTGATTCCGCGCGAGACGCAGATCTATTTGCAGATTTATCAATCGCTCGATGCATTGATGAAGTCAAAAGCGAACCACAGCAAGTTACAGAACCGCGAGCCGTAGCGAGGGGATCACAGCGCAACTCGGATAGACCTGAGTTCTTTCTTTGCTTCATGATGCGATCCGGTCGCTACCGCTCGCGGTTCTGACACGACAAACGCCCGTTTATCCCGGGCGTTTTGCTTTGCGCTTTTGGAGCTATTCAACTATCTTGGCGTTCACGCTTTGGGCCATAATTCGCTTTGGAGGCAGCCGGTAGTTACTATGAAACAAACAATCCTGAAACTTACAGTGCTTAGTCTGTTGATAGGTGCGTCGCTAACGATTCTTATCAATCGCGGAGCGGCGCGTGGCGCGCGCAATCAGAATCAGCCTGCGGCGCCTTCTACTGCTCCCCAGGAGAAAACCGTCGAGCAAACGCGAAAGAACATCAAGGTGCTCACTGGCCTGCCTGATTCGCAGTTGATTCCCGTAATGAATTATTTTGCGGCTTCGATGGGACGGCGCTGCAATTTTTGCCACGTCAATAATCAGGGTCAATGGGATTACCCTTCCGACGCGAAGACAGAGAAGAACACCGCCCGCGAAATGATCAAGCTGGTGCTGGACACTAATAAGACATTGGATCGTCTTAAACTGGATCCGATCGCTTGCTATACCTGTCATCGCGGACGCAACAGCCCGCAATCGCTTCCGCCGCTGCCATTGCCAGTTCCTTCACCGCCGCCGGGCAATCCGGGCGGGCCGGGCGCCGGCGCCCCCGGACAGGCGCCTCCATCCGGTCAACCTCAAGCTTCGCCGAGTCCCAGGCCAGCCGGTCCCTCCGCTGACGATATTCTCAATAAGTATCTCCAGGCGATCGGCGGGCCAGCGGCGATCGACAAGATGAAGACGTTGATCATGAAAGGCGCCTACGCCGGCGCGAACGGCGAGAAGCTCAACTACGAAGTTCAGATGGCTGCGCCCGACAAGTTCCATATCGCCGTCACCACGCAGCAGGGAACCGTCGAACGCGGCTTTGATGGAAGCGTTGGCTGGGAAAAAAGTCCAAGAGGAGTCAACGAACTCGCCGGTGCGGTGCTCGACGATCTGAAGGCGACGTTTCTCTTCTATCGCAACCTCAAGCTCAAAGAGCAGTTCGCACAGACGCGGGCGCGCGGTAGAGAAAAGATTGGCGACCGCAACACCATCGTCGTCACCGGCCAAACCGCAGACAAAAAGACCGAGCGTCTGTACTTCGATGTCGAGAGTGGTTTGTTGCTGCGCCGTATTTCTTACACGCAGACGATGGTCGGCGTGATTCCTTATCAGATTGACTTTGAAGACTACCGCGACGTCGACGGTGTAAAGCTGCCCTTTACCGTGCGAGTATCCGCCGTCGATGCGGGCAATCCGGTCTCAACCCGCACATACACTGAGATCAAACTCAACGCGCCGATTGATGATGCGAAGTTCAAGATGCCCGCGGCCACGAAACCCTCGGGTGGCTGAAGGCAGGGAGAGCTCGGAACGCTTTTTGGATAACGTCAAAGGATAAAGGGAAAGAAATATCTGTCATTGAAAAGGCAAGAGGCCTGCATGATTTCTGGAATGACTTATTGAGTTCCCCAGTAGCAAATCAAAATCGGAAACTTTTACAGAATTTGTTTCCAAATCAAATGGATGAAAAAGTATGGAGTGCTGCTACAGAGTTTAGTAAAAGTGTCTCTGAATGGTTTTGAGAAAGCCACTAATTAGCACACTCGCCATTATCCCACCCGTCAAACGAAGCGATCGCGAGGACGCCCGTCGAATTCGATCGGTATGCTGCTCGTCCAAACCAAGAGAACACTGTGCGCGGGGCGCAATTAAGAGTGGGAGTTGAATGCCCCCAACGGCAGTTGGGGGATTATTGAAGTCCGGCCTACACAAGCTCGCCCATCCAAGCCAAATACCCCCGACGGGAGTCGGGGGATGATTCAAGTCCAACCTGTGTTGGCCCCCTACGGTAGGCAGGGATTGAAAAATTCACCGATTTCCATCGGTGGTATTTGGGAGGTGAGTGAGATCTTTGTTTGCTAGGCCATGCTTGAACGATCCACCGATTGCCATCGGTGGTATTCCATCGAATCACGCTTTGACAGCCTGGTCGTATTCTCGCAACCGCTCATCCAGATGATCGAGCGCTAATTGAAGCTGAGCGCGATAACGATCGTTCGTCGCTACTTTCAAACGGCTAACAACCTGGGAGCGCGACAGCAAAAGAGATTGCTTACGCTCTTGTTTGGCCCGTTCATCCGCTGACATGCGAGGCTTAATCTGCGCGTCCCGATCAGCTTCGGCTGCGCTCTTCTGATCTTCAACCGACTTACTTTCCCATCCGCGCGCCATAACTCACAACAATCCACGCACCCAGCCGCCGTCAACCTGCAGCGTCACGCCGGTGATGAAAGACGCACGCTCGGAAGCGAGGAAGGCGACGGCGGCAGCGATTTCTTCGGCAGCAGCCAGGCGCTGTATCGGAGCTTGCATGGCCCAGGTCGCAATTACTTCCTGTTTCGATTTGCCTGATGCTTTGCCGCGCACCTCGGCCAATTCATCCTGCCTTTCAGTCAAGGTGTAACCGGGCGCGACGTTGTTGACAGTGACGCCATTGGCCGCGACTTCGTTCGAGACGGTCTTGGCCCAACCGGTCAATCCCGCGCGTACTGTGTTCGACAGCAGCAAGCCTTCGATCGGCTGTTTGACTGACACCGAAGTGATGTTGATGATGCGTCCCCACTTCTGCTCGATCATGCCCGGTAGCACGAACTTCGCAAGCCTGATTGCGGACAGCGCGTTCTGCTCAAACGCTTGCCGAAACATATCAAGGTCGGTATCCGCGAATACCGTGGCCGGCGGCCCGCCTGCATTCGTGACGCAGATGTCGACATGGCCGGCGTGCTCCACCGCTTCGTCAACGAAACGCGCGATGTCGGCATTGTTGGTCACGTCAGCGCGGAGCCCTCTTACTTCGGCGCCAGTTTCATCTTTAATTTTAGCGGCAGCTTCCGAGGCGTGCCCTTCATTGCGCGAGCAAAGAAAAACGCGCGCGCCTTCGCGCGCCAACTCGCGCGCACAAGCGAAGCCGATGCCGCGACTGGCGGCGGCGACAAGAGCGACGCGATCCTGTAGGCCAAAGTCCATGAGTTAAGTTCCTTTGCGTCCGTGCGAGATTTCGCCACAGAGTGGCACAATGTTTATAGCACCGCGAAAACCATTTTGTTCAAAGCTCCGTCAGGAGCGAAATGTCAGCATCTGTTATGAAACATTTCTACGGGACTTTCATTACTGCTTCAACATCGCGAGACATGCGTCAATCAGCGACCCCGGATCGTCATCATAACAAATACGCGCCTTTGTTGGTTTCTGAAACCTCTCGACGAACCGCTTGAGTTCATCCGCAACTCCGCCGGTGCCGATCAAGCAACCAATAATTTTTCCCTCATCGTACGCAATCGTGAATTCGTTGAGGGAGCCAATTGAGCCGGCAATGAACACCACGACATCGCATGAACGCACCAGCACGACGTTGCGACCTTTCAAACCGAAGCCGGTGTAAATAATCATGTCACAGGCGCCGGTTGGCAACGCGTACCTTTCCACATGCTCGCGCTCATCATGAGCCGGAGAAATCCCGATGTGTAACGCGCCGGCGTCGTGCGCAGCTTTTCCAGTGGCGTAGACAAGTCCCGTGGTCGCGCCGGTTAGTAGGATCACTTTGCGACTGGCAATGGCCTTACCGAGCGCGGTCGCCTTTTCGTGCAACACAGTCACTTCTTGGGCCGATCCCATTACCCCGACTTTGCGCTTCATGTCCATCCAAGAACGAACCCCAACGTTTAGGGGCGGGCTACCGCCCGCCATCATCGATTATCTCCACGACTGGCGGGCGATAGCCCGCCTCTAAACCGATCGTCTTTTCTTTGCGATCCCACCATCCTCGCGTCAAAAACCAAATCAATCCCGGTAACACGAAGAACGTTCCCACGCCAACCGTTACGACGCGCGGCGAGAAGCCAAACCGATCCATCAGCTCACCAACCAGATAATTCGATGCAGCCATTGTAAGAGTCAGCAGCGCCAACTCTGCCGCGAATACGCGTCCGCGAAACTTGTCCTCGACCTCGCGTTGCAGGAGCACAGTCGAGAAGACCCACAGTATGCTCCCGCCGGTATGCGCCGTTAGCAGGAACAGCAAGGCGAGCACAAAATTACGCGAACTGCCGAACGCGATATAGAACACTCCGCCGATTAAAAACGCAATGCCGATGGCGTACTGCATCTGCTTGCGAGTCTCGCCGGCCCAGCGCCGCGCGACGATTGGGCCAATGGCCGTACCAATGCCGCGCGCGGTAAACAGCACGCCGATGCCCGTGGCGGTTTTGCCGGCCACCGGAAAAATTCTCTCGCCGAAGACTGCGAGCAGAGTCAGGATGCCGCCGCCCATGCCCCATGCAGGCTTGACCATCAAGTAAGCAAATACGCGCGGGCGATGCTTGACGTAACGCACTCCTTCGATCGTGTCGCTGATGCCGAGTGCTTTGCCAACTGTAAGCTTTGCTTTTTCGCGCACCGGCCGCTTGGGAAAATGTACGCTGGCGATTAAGAGCGCGGAGGCGACAAATGAAAGCGAGTCGAGCACGAACGCCGCATTCGTGCCGAACCAACCGGCGACAAATCCGCCGATGGCCGCGCCGAGCGTCAGCATCACGGACCACGTAACCGAAGCGATGGCATTGGCGGCCAGCAATTCGCGGTCGGATACGATCGAAGGAATCGCGGCCGTCTTGGCCGGCTCGAAGAAAGCTGAGAATGCCAGCTGCAAAACTGTCAGCACGTACACCAACCACATCTGATCCGGCCGCCGCACGAGCAGGAATCCCAGCACTACGACCGCGCGCAGCAAGTCAGCAGTTATCATGATCGAGCGCCGGCTGAATCTGTCTGCAATCACGCCGGACAACGGTCCCATGATGACGCTCGGCAGAAAACGCGCAACCATAATCAAAGCCACCGAACGACTTGAACCTGTGAGTCTGAGCGCGATGGTGTATACGGCGATCGTATCGAACCAGTCGCCCATCTGGCTCACCACTTGGCCCAGCCAAAGAAAACGAAAGCCGCGATTGCCGCGCAGTAACGTTGCATATCCTACTGGAGGCGGTCGTTCGGCTCTGGCTTTAACAACTTGACTCATGGTTTTGAAGATCGAAGGAAAACGATGAAAGGTGCACTTTGGAAAAGTATGTTGTCAACTTTGCGGTGCCGGCAGAGCGCAGCAGCGACGGCGCTTTTCTCCAGCCCAGGCTTTCACACCTGAGGACAAAAACAAAACCGGAGTTAATTTAATCTCCTTCAGGAGTTTTCCGAATTCCAATCCGCGCCCCATAAATGGGAAGCTATCAATAGGAGATGACCAACTCTTAACCCAGGCGCGAACGCCTGGGCTAGATAAAAAGCGCCGTCGTCGCTAAGCTCTGCCGGCGCACTCCAAAGTCCTTCACTTTGACCTGTCACAATGAAGATAGATTGTGAAAATGAGAAATAGCGCCTTCGAGCTACTCAGGAAATCTATTTAAAGCCGCTCTTTTCTGCAATTCCAACAACGACAATTACCGGCACGAGCTTTGTTATGCGCAGGCTGCGGCTAGGAAGCGTTAACCGCTGATGGGCTCACCGCACTGGGCCCGCTAGCCGCCTAAGATTGAGAGTTGTTGTTGCACCCCAGATGGCGAATGCGCTTGCCCCTTCGCCAGCTTGCCCTGCGCGCGCCGGAAGCGAAAACCTGAGTTGCTCCTGGTCTTCGCCTTCGGCGCCCAGATTGGTGCGCAGGCTGCTAGCGTGCCGCTTAGCAGTCAAGGATGCCTGGCTATCGTGAATCGACAGAGAATTAAACTGATCGAGATGTCCGATTACAACGGCGCCGCGAAGACCTACTGGTTTGTGATGGTCGCTGCCGGGGGCACGCTGTTTGTTTGGTCGACCCAACATTGTCTGGCTTTCTCGCTGGCGCAGTGGGCAACCTTCGGCGGTTTGCTCTTACTTGCGATAGTAGCTGGCGCAATTCCAATCCGCATTCCGAATACAACCTCCAGTTTCACTGCGGCCGATGCTTTCACATTTCTCAGTGTTTTGTTTCTCGGAGTTCCAGCGGCGATTTTGGTGGGAGTGGCTGATGCATTTGTGAGTTCACGGCGCACTTCTAAGCGGCTGGCGAGTTGGATCGCCGCACCGGCAATGATGGCCGTGACGGTCTTCATCGCCGGGAACGCATTTTATCTTGCGCTTAGCCGCTACGCTCAAGTCTTCCAGGAACCTCTTGGCGCCGGCGCGCTGCGCATTGATCACCTCTTAGCCGGACTGGCGCTAATGGCCATGCTGCATTACTTCATCAACGGCTTTACGATTTCGACAATTTACGCGCTGCGAACACGACGACCGATTCTTAAGTTTTGGCGCGACGGTTATCTTTGGACCTGGTGGTCGTTTTTGGCCTCCGCAGTTGCAGCTGCTGTGATCTATTCGGCAGTCTCGCGGATTGGGTGGGCTTACGTGTTGCTAAGCGTGCCGGTGATCGCCGCGACGTACTGGACGTACAAGATTTATTTCGAGCGCGTCAACGCCAAGACCCGCGAAGCCGAAGAGTTAAGCCGCCTGCACCTGGCAACCGTCGAAGCATTGGCCACCGCCATCGACGCTAAGGATCAGACGACGCATTGTCATGTGCGCCGTGTGCAGATTTATGCCGAAGGGGTCGGCAAACTCTTGAATCTATCTGACGGAGAGTTGGCCGCGCTAAATGCGGGCGCATTGTTGCACGACGTCGGCAAACTCGCGGTTCCCGATCATATTCTGAATAAACCGGGAACGCTAACGCCCGCTGAATTCGAAAAGATGAAGGTGCACACGAATGTCGGCGCCGAAATTCTCAGCCGCGTGAATTTCCCGTATCCGGTACTGCCCATCGTGAAGCATCACCACGAGCGTTGGGACGGCCGCGGCTATCCCGACGGGTTGATGGGCGACCGGATCCCGATCACGGCACGGATCATGTCGGTCATTGATTGCTTTGACTCAGTGCGCGAAGACCGGCCTTTCCGTCCGGGTATGACCCGCGAAGAAGCAATCGACCTGTTGCGTAAAGGCGCCGGCACGCACTTCGATCCAAGAGTCGTCGAACTATTCACTCAGCATCTGCCAAAATTCGAAGCCGAAATCGAAGCCCGCGGACTCGTCGATCAGATTCACGTGGGCGCGCCGCGGAATCCGATGCCAACGGCGGAGGATCAAGTTGCATTGGCCCGCGAGAACGCCTCGTTCGGAGCTTACGATCAAATCCGCAATGCCCATCGCGAAGTGTATGCGCTTTACGAAATCGCACGTACGTTTGGTTCTTCGCTGGACATCGAAGAAACGCTCTCCGTGCTGATGGATAAAATTGGACACATTGTTCCGTTCGATACATGCGTAGTTTACCTCTACGACGAAGTTAAGGGTTACGCCACGGCGGCGCTTACGCTGGGTCTGAATGCCGAGGCGATGCGAGGGCGTTGCGTGGCGCCTGGCGAAGGCGTAACCGGCTTTGCTTTGTCTATTCGACGGCCGGTCAACCGGTTCCATCCGAGTCTCGATTTCGCCAACATGCATTTTGCCAGCGATTATCGTTCGATGGCTTCGCTGCCATTATTCAAAGACGATCTCTTGCTGGGAGCGGTCTCGGTTTACTCGAGTACGCTGAAGGAATACAGCGAAGATCACATTCGCTTGATGGAAACGGTCACGCGTCTGGCTTCGGACGCGTTGGCAAACGCCGTGCATCACGCTCTAGCTGAATCTAACGCTCTCACCGATCCGCTTACCGGTTTGCCGAATGCTCGCAGCCTCCACATTCGTTTCGAAGAGGAGGTGGCGCGCGCTCGCCGCACCCAACGTGCATTCCAGTTGATTATGCTGGACCTCGATGACTTCAAAATAGTTAATGACACGTTCGGCCACAAAGTGGGCGATCGGATGCTGCGAGAGGTTGCCGCGCTCGTTCAGGCCCAATTGCGCGAATACGATTTTCTGGCGCGGTACGCTGGTGATGAATTCATTGCCATTGTTCCGGATATGGCGGTCGATCAAGTAAACGAACTTCGTGAGAGAATCGAACGGATCGTCTCGGCATTTTCCATCGAGGTTCGCGCCCAAGGCCGGGCTCGCGTCGGCATCAGTCTGGGATCGGCGGTCTTTGGAGTCAATGGCGAGACGCTTGATCAGTTGGTGATCGCGGCCGACCAGGCAATGTATCGGGCCAAATCGGAGCATAAAACGGGCTTCTTGCGCACTGCAAACATTGACTCAAGTTCGTCGAAGCCTCTCTCTGAACATCGAACGGAAAGCCAGCTCGTCACCACGGCGATCAACTAGTCTATTCCATCAAAATCTTAATAAACTCTTGACAACTCGCCCCTCGAACCGTCAAATTGGAAGGGTGGCACGCGGGTCCACTCACCTTTACCCGCAAACCGGCTGTCGGTTCCGACTAGCCGGCTGATTCCAGCGCCCTTGTCCTGACTCCGAACCCGCCGCAAATATCTGCGGTCTCTTAGCTCGCGCTTTGTTCTCGAGTCTTTGATTCCGGTTTTGAAGCGCGTGGAATACAGACACAGACCGAATGTCTTTAACTTCCCTCGAATGTCAGCTCTTAATACCCAACAAACCGGCGGCGCCACGCTGCTAATTGTCGACGACGAACCGTCGACTCGTGAAGATCTGCGCGGTGTCTTTGAAGGCGCCGGACATCGCACCATTGCAGTAGGGGACGCGCCCGCGGCGTTGCGTTTGCTGCGTAAGCAGACGTGTGACCTGGTAATGCTCGATGTCGAGCTTCCCGAAATTGATGGACTCGCGTTATGCCGTTTGCTGCGCGCCCAACCGGCGATGAAGCAATTGCCGGTAGTCGTGTTTTCCGCGAACTCCTCTGAAAGCAGAATGGTCGAGGCTTTCAGCGCGGGCGTGGATGATTACATCGTCAAGCCGTCCAGCCCGGGCGAATTGATCTCTCGCGTCAACTCTCATCTGAACGATGCCCAGCGCGAATCGGACTTAATCGGCAGCAATCGCGAATTGGGCTTCCTGGCCGATCTGGGACGCGGTCTGCTGCGCACGCTCGAGCCGGAACAGGTTGCGCGCCGCGTCGCCGGCGCCATCTACGAAGGCACGAATGCCGCGCTGAGCGCCTGTGCAGTCGAGAATAATGGTCATGGCCTTGCCGTTTGTGTTTTTGATCGCGAAGGTAGCGCCCACAACCCCGCGCTGATCAATTTGGACCGCCTGGAAAAATGGTTGCGTTCTGCCCGGTCTCCCGCATTTCTGACGAATAGCAGCGAGTTTCTAATACATGACGCACAGCACGAAACAGAGTATCTGACGCCGATTCGTTTTGCTGGAAAGAACTTCGGCGCATTAGTTGTCGCCTTCGGTAGTGCAGAAGACTGCACTGAGAATGAATGCCGCCTGATTGACGCCGCCGCGCAACAGGGCGCATTTGCCGCGCACATTTCAACGATGTATTTGAAGGCCCGCGAGTCGGCGGCAACTCTGGCCCAGGAAGTCGATCGCCGCACTGCAGAAGGCGAGATGCAGGAGCGTTTCACCGAAGCGATCATTGATTCGCTGCCGCTGTCGCTTTACGCAATCGATCGCAACTATCGAATCGTTGCGTGGAACCGAAATCGTGAACTGGGCGAACTGGGTCTCCCACGCGGCGAAGTTTTGGGCCGGAACATTTTCGAGGTGTTAACCAAGCAGAGTCGCGATCTGCTGGAACGCGAATTTGGCAGGGTCTTCGCCACTGGCGAGATTCATCGAATCGAACAGGAAACGGTAACGAAATCCGGCGACACGCATCACTGGCTGATCAGCAAGATTCCCATGCGGGCCGACGAAAGCAAAGAGGTTTCGCACGTCATCACGGTTGGCGAGAACATCACGGTTCGCGTCAAGGCACACCGCGCGGTTGCCCGCGCTGAGAAACTGGCCGCCGTCGGCCGACTCGCCGCCGGGGTCGTGCACGAAATCAACAATCCACTGGCGACCATCGCGGCCTGCGCTGAATCACTTGAGAAGCGAATCAAAGAGGGCACCTTCGGCAACTCGCCCGACGCGGAAGATTTACGCGAGTACCTTGGTTTGATTCGCGACGAAGCTTTTCGGTGCAAGACAATCACGAATGGACTGCTGGATTTCAGCCGTCTTCGGGCCGGCCAACGCGTCCCGGTGGACATTACAGAAGTTATCAAGGCTGCGGCCCGATTGGTTGCGCATCAACAACGCGGCGACAATATTCAAATCGATGTCGAGGCCCCACCGGATCTTCCCCGCGTCTCTGGCGACGTCGGCCAATTGCAACAGGCAGTCCTGGCCCTGGCGACCAATGCCATCGACGCGATGCCTGATGGTGGAAAGTTGACTTTGCGTGCAATTGAATCCCGCTCTCGTATGCTGGTCGAAGTCATAGACTCCGGAATTGGAATCCCTCCCGAAAACATGACCAAGATTTTCGATCCCTTCTTCACCACCAAAGATGTGGGTCAGGGCACGGGGCTGGGACTCGCGGTCTGTTATGGTATTTTATCTGATCATGGTGGCCGCCTGGACGTGCGGTCCACGGTCGGCGTCGGTACGACGTTTACGATCACGTTGCCGGTGGCTACCTATTGAGCCTCCTAAGTGTGGAGTAACAAACAGTGAACGAACAGCGGGATGCGCGACTCTTAATCGCCGAAGACGAGGCCAACTTGCGCTTAGTGTTGCAGAAGGAATTGCAGCGCCTGGGTTATCGCGTTCAGGTAGCGCCGGATGGCGAAGCCGCGCTGCGAAAACTCGAGGAGACAAATGTTGACGTGCTTTTGTGCGACATCAACATGCCGCACATGGATGGTATGGAGCTTTTGCGCCGCGTTCATGAACGGCCGAATCCGCCCGAAGTAATCATGCTGACCGGTCAAGGCACGATTGAAAACGCCGTCGAGGCGATGCGAATCGGGGCTTACGATTATCTGACCAAGCCTTACAGCATCAACGAACTCGACGTCCGCGTGCGCCAGGCTGCTGAAAAGCGAAGCCTGCGGGTTACCAATCAGCGGCTCCGAGCGCAGATCGAACGTCAATCGGTTCTGCCTGAGATCGTGAGCCGTTCGCTGGCGATGAACGAAGCGATCCGTTTGGTCGATCGCGTCGCCCCCTCCGAAACTTCGGTTCTGATTACCGGCGAATCGGGAACGGGCAAAGAATTGATCGCCCAAGCCATTCATCGCCTATCGAATCGCGCTAACGGATCGTTCATCGATCTCAACTGCGCCGCCTTTCAGGAATCGTTGTTGGAATCGGAATTGTTTGGCTACGAAGCCGGCGCATTCTCCGGAGCTAAGGCGCGCAAGCTCGGACTGATTGAGTTGGCCGATGGCGGCACGCTGTTTCTCGATGAAGTAACTGAACTGCCGGCAAGCCTGCAAGCAAAGCTACTGCGCGCGATCGAAACGCGCACATTTTTCCGCGTTGGCGGCGTGCGCAAAGTCGAAGTCAACGTGCGCATCGTTGCCGCCACGAATCAAAATCTCGATGCTGTCATCGGCAATGGATCGTTTCGCGCCGACCTGCTCTATCGGATCAACAGTTTCCAGATTCATCTGGCCCCATTGCGGGAACGTCCTGAGGACATCGAACCACTGACAAATCATATTTTGAAACAACTCGGCGGCGCGAATCCTCCCACAGTCATGCCGGATGCGCTGGCCAAAATAGGCGCTTACAGTTGGCCCGGAAATGTGCGCCAGCTTCGTAATTGTCTCGAGCGCGCGATCCTGCTTTCGAATGAAGGCCGCATCACGTCTAATGAGTTGCCGCCGGAAGTTGCTCGCAGCACGAACGGCACCGCGCCTTTCATGAGCGGTTTCTCGAGCGCTCAGCTTTCAGCCAGTCACGCTCCGGTTGCCGCCGGTGACTCAGGTAATTTGCCAGGTTCGGGCTCGCTGCGCGACGTTGAGAAACAGCAGATTATCTCGGCGTTGGAGCAAACCGGATGGCATCGTGGCAAGGCGGCGCAGATGCTGGGGATTTCGCCCTCGACGCTGTATCGTCGTTTGCGCGATTACAATTTGGAAGGTCGATTGCAATAGCCAAGACAGCCAGCTGGTTTTGAACGAAGACACGAAAGCCGCAGTCAGCATCTGCTGCCTGCGGCATTTCTGTGGACAAATCGCGAGCGATTCTCAGTTAAATTGATCGAGCCTTTTGTTGTCGCCGGCGGCGATAGTAAAGACCCGCCAAACCCGTGGTGAGTAGCGCCAAAGTCGCGGGCAATGCGGGATTCCTTTTGCGGACTTGGAGGGTTCAGGGAGACTTGCTCGATAAAGTTTTTGAGGCCCACTCGCTCACAGTCTGTAGGACCTCCGCACTGACGTTTATCAACTGATCCGCCGCTTCCGTCCTGTCGACACTCGCGGATGTAAACGTGTGCGTGAGATTTGGGAAGATCCGCAGGCGCACTTGTTTATTGCCACCCGCGATTAACGCTTGACCCAGTTCGATTGCATTATGCGCCAGCACCAAAGCGTCACGCTCCCCGTTCAAAATGAGCACCGGACACTTTACTTGTCGCGCCAGGAGAGAAGGATCGCTCTTAATGTGCTCGCGAAACCACGCATCGGGATCGGGGCCTGAAACGGGAGTCTTTTCATTGCGCGCTGCGTCAAAGCGCTGAAGGATCTTCCGGGCGAAGTCGGGCAGACTGTTCGGGTCATTCAGATCCGTCGTGTGCAGCATGGCGGCCTGGTAAATCGATTGCTCCAAAGCCACGCGATCCACCGGACGCGACGAACCCGCCAACAAAACAATCGCCGCGATGCGCGGGTCTTCAGCAGCGATCGTCAAAGCAGTCTCGGCGCCTTCGCTGTGGCCAACCAGAGCGATTCGGGTCTTATCTATCTCGCTGCGTTGCATCAGATACTCAAATGCTGCTCGGCTATCAGTAATCAGATCGCGATAAGAAGTTGGTCGTTTCGGATCGGTCATTACGCTCTTTCCAACTCCTCGATCGTCAGCGCGCAGGACGGCCACGCCGGCATTAGACAAACTCTCGGCCAATAACTTATAGAGATTGAAAACCCCCGTCGTGCCGTCTCGATCCTGGCCTCCCGATCCGCTGATGATCACTGCCGCCGGAAATGGAGCTTTACCGGTTTTTGGCAACGTCAGCGTTCCCGCGAGTCTTACATCGCCATTAGTGAAATTCACTTCCTCACTCGTGAAATTGTTTACCTTAGCCGATGGTTTTGGCTTAGGGACCAATAATTCTGCTAATTCCTCGGATCCAGTTCGAACAACTTTCACGTTTTGCGTCGGCACGCTAATAACGAGCGGAACGCGGTCATTATCAGTCCACAAATCGATGGTCAACCCCTGGCTGGTAGTCGCGCGATAGTGCTCCGTCGCTACGTGATTACCCTTAACGTCCACGGTTGGGGACTCGGTGCGCTCGAGCTGTATCTTCAATTCTGACGCTTGGCTGGGAAGAAACGCGATGAAACTCTGCGAACCAGCGCGCCCGGCATCGTATTGCTTCAGCAAAAAAACGAGTTGATGCCAGAGGCCGTTCTCTAAGACCACGTTCGCCTGGGTGTTAACTTCGCGATCGGGTTGCCCTGTGGTTGAGATCTTGGCCGTGTTGCCGTTAAAGATCACGGTTGAACCGGCCTGATTTGGCACCGTAAAAGAGAAAGACTTTGGCCCCGTTTTAGTCGCCTTTGTAACGGTATGAATCTTATTCACCCCGGACTCCACATCAGCTTCCGCTTCGAGCGAGCCGCTGGGGTCGAGCAACAGCGTGAACTTCTCTTGAGCGACTATTTGAGATGCAATTGTCATCGTGTATGAACCGCTCAGCTTTTGTTGGCCGCGCGCCACCGACAGACTTCCAAGCGCGAGCATGAGAACGAACATCTGTATGCGAATTGAAATTTTCATAAAGAGGTTACTCCTTGATCTTTAAGTATTTTGCGATCGACTTTGCCGCGATCATTCTTTGGCAGCGAGGGAACAAATTCGATCCAACGCGGATATTTGTAGAGCGCGATTTTGGATTTTACGAACTGTTTGATTTCATCGGCAAGCGCAGCGGTTGCTAAGCGTCCGTCGCGCGCAACGATGAAGGCTTTTGGTTTCACCAAACCATCGCCGCCTTCGTGGCCGACTACCGCGCATTCCAACACGGCCTCGTGCTGCAGCAGGCAATTCTCGATTTCTGACGGAGCGACGAACACGCCGCCGACTTTCAGCATATCGTCGGTGCGGCCATGACACCAATAATAACCATCTTCATCGACGTGAAATTGATCGCCGGTAGTGCACCAATCGCCGGCAAAAGTTGCTTTCGATGCACGTTGCGCGTTCCAATAACAAAGGGCCGCCGAATCCCCTTTGATTTTCAACGTTCCCATTTCGCCAGTTGGTACCTCATGGTCATCTGCATCGACAATTTCAGCTTCGTAACCCTCGACGATGCGGCCCAGGCTGCCTGGTTTTACGTCTTCGGGCCGATTCGTAATGTAAATATGAAACATCTCTGCCGAACCGATGCCATCGCAAATCTCAACACTGAACATTTCCTTCCAGCGATGATAAAGCTCGATTGGCAAGGCTTCGCCTGCTGAATAACAAAAGCGAATGCTGGATAAGTCACGAGCGCTCGCGTCGTCGACATTCAGCATCGCATTGATCATTGTCGGCACCGTCGTGAGTATCGTCGGACGATAACGTTCGATCACTTGAAACATCTTCTCGGGCGTTGCCCGCGCAGCAAAGAGCGCGGTGGCGCCGCCGACGGCGAACGGAAACAGCAGGTTCGTCCCCGTGGCATAACCAAAGAAAAGTTTCGGCACGGAAATCGTCAGATCATTTTCGTTCACGCCCATCGTGCGCTTGGCAAACACTTCCGTGTTGTAAGGCAAATCGTGCTGCAGGTGCACTGCGCCTTTCGGCTGCCCGGTCGAGCCCGAGGTAAACAACCAGATGGCGATGTCGTCGCGATGCGTGTCGGCGGTCCGGCAAATGCTCGGCTGCGACGAAACAATCTCGTCAAACGAGAAGAACTTCGCACGAGTCTGCTGGGGGGCAATCTGCTCTTCGTCTACCGCATCTTCGTTACGAACGACAAACACCGTGCGGAGATACGTGGCGTCCTGGGCCGCCTCGGCAAACGGTCTCATGAATGATTCGTGCACGATGGCGGCACGGGCCCGAGTGTATTCAAGGTAATAACGATAATCGTCCGCCGGCAAAAGCGGATTAACCATCGTTATCACCGCGCCAATGCGCGCCGCCCCAAACCACGTCCAAACAAACTCGGGACAATCAGGCAGCACGATGAGCACGCGATCTTCAATATCAACACCAACTTCGCGCAGCGCGCTGCCCACGCGATTCGACATCCGCGCCGTCTCGCCATAGGTGTGAGTTTGATCTTTGAAGTAGAGACAGACTTTATTCTCTCGCCCTTCCTCAAGGTTGTGATAGAGGAAGTAGTCGGCCATGTTGAAGCGTTCGGGAAATTGAATCGACTCGGTTGGGTTCATGTCTTCGCAAACGGACATCCCTTATCGTCATGTTTGCTGCTGAGATAAGTCCGTGCTTCCCAAAGCTCAGGAAAGAACTTCTTATCGAGCGTCGTGCGGAGATAGCCGACACCTTCCGACCCGCCAGTGCCGCGTTTAGCTCCGACCATGCGCTCGACCATCTTGATGTGATGTGAGCGCCAGAGTGAGAAGTGCTCGTCGTGTTCAAGCAGCGCTTCGGCAAGTTGGTATTCCTCATTCAGCTTTTCGGGATGGGTGAGAATCTCGACCACTGCTCGTTGTCGTTTGCCATGATTGCTGCGGCGCTCTTTGGCGTCAAGAGGGGCATCAATGGCGGGAGTGTCGAAACCCCGCTGCCGCAGCAACGCAAAAAAAGCCTCAGCCAGCGAAGGTGCGTTCAGGCGCGCATCCAGACGTTGTTGCGCAAAATCATCGTGAGCGAACTCGCGCAGAATCGCCTCGTTTTTCAAACCGGAAGCGAATTCAATCTCCCGAAACTGCATCGATTGAAAACCGCTGGCCGGATTCAACTCGTCTCTAAATCCCAGAAAGGTGATCGGCCTCATGGTTTCCAGAATATGAATCTGCGCAATCAGAAGCTTTTCGATCTCGACGATGCGCCGCAACGCATATGCAGCTTCGATCGCGCGATCTGCTTTCATCAAAGCAATCGCGGCGTCAATCTCATGCAGGATTTGCTTGAACCACAGTTCGTAAGCCTGGTGCACGGTGATGAAAAGCAATTCATCGTGCTGCGCTGGCGACGACAGGCAAGTCTGCAAATCAATCAACTCAGGCACACGCAAATACCTGTTGTACGAGAGAAGCACTTTCTTGCCGTAGTCATTAGTCATCGTTAGATAATCTTAACCGCAAAGCGGTTCCGTCCTCCAGCCCAAGGTTGCCGCCGCGGCTACCCTGGGATCAGAAACGAAAATGTTTATCCAACCGCAAAGCGGTTGCGTCGTTTCTTCTTCGAGTCCAAGACCGCGCAACCGCGTTGCGGTTGGGCTGCAAAACCATTCCGGTCCCAGGGTAGCCGAAGCGTCAACCCTGGGCTGGAGGACATTAACCGCTTTGCGGTTTGCATCGTCAAGCGCGCGGTTGGACGTTTCTTCACAAATCGGCAATAATAATTAGCTTTTTCAGCGCGGCATTATCTCGCCATTAGCATACACGTTAGGGAAAGGATTCTTTACTGGTGAATTCAACGTCGAACTTTGTCATTCGCGTGCGTCGTCGATTATCTACTCTTTTATTTGCAGTTATCGGATTTGTTGTCGGAACGCCCGCGGTGATGGCCCAACGGAGCGAAGGCGGTGAGGCCGCCTTGAAACTGCCCGATCTGTCCGGAGTAAATTTTCTCGGCATCGATGGTCATCGCTTGCTGCTCGTGGGCTTACTGTTTTGTTTCTTTGGCTTACTCTTTGGGCTGGCCATTTACATTCAGTTGAAAAATCTGCCCGTGCATCGTGCGATGCGCGAAATCTCAGAACTGATCTATGAAACCTGCAAGACCTACCTCATTACGCAAGGCAAATTCATTTTGATTCTCTGGGTATTCATCGCCGTAATCGTCGTTGCCTATTTTGGAATTTTGCGACCTGTCCCCGGTCATTCGGTGGCCCTTACGGTGCCGATGATTCTGTTCTTCAGTCTGATTGGAATCGGCGGCAGCTATGGCGTGGCGTGGTTTGGCATTCGCGTCAATACGTTTGCAAATTCGCGCACGGCGTTCGCGAGTTTGGAGGGCAAGCCTTATCCGATTTACGCGATTCCGCTGAAAGCCGGCATGAGCATCGGCATGCTTTTGATTAGCGTTGAGCTGCTCATCATGCTCTTCATTTTGCTTTTCGTGCCGGGCGAGTACGCCGGACCATGCTTCATCGGTTTTGCGATTGGCGAAAGCCTCGGCGCCGCAGCCTTGCGTATCGCCGGGGGCATCTTCACCAAAATCGCCGACATCGGTTCCGACCTGATGAAGATCGTTTTCAAGATCAAGGAAGACGACGCACGCAACCCGGGCGTGATTGCTGATTGCACGGGCGACAACGCCGGCGACTCAGTCGGGCCGAGCGCCGATGGCTTCGAAACCTACGGAGTAACCGGCGTCGCTTTGATTACTTTTATTCTGCTGGCCGTTCCCAATCCTACGATTCAAATCCAGTTGCTGGTTTGGATCTTCGTGATGCGCGTCATGATGTTGGTCTCCAGCGCGGTGTCGTATTTCGTTAACGCTGCGATTGCCAAAGCGCGTTATAGCGCGGCCGGTGAAATGAATTTTGAGGCGCCGTTGACCACTTTGGTATGGCTTACTTCCATTGTCTCTATCGCGCTCACCTACATTGTTTCTTATCTGGTGATTCCCGTTTTGGCAGGCGACAGGACGTTGTGGTGGAAGCTGGGGACGATCATTTCCTGCGGTACGCTGGCGGGCGCGGTGATTCCGGAACTGGTCAAGGTCTTTACCTCAACAGAATCGCGCCACGTTCAGGAAATCGTGAAATCAGCAAACGAAGGCGGCGCATCACTGAACATTCTGGCGGGATTTGTTGCCGGCAACTATTCGGCGTATTGGCTGGGGATAAGCA
>QHXG01000048.1 GCA_003222845.1 Acidobacteriota bacterium
AATTCCTGCTGATTGAGAATCGAGTTCTCTGATACATCGCGCAAAGCACGCGCCCGCGCCGCCACGTCGGTGGTGTTCGTCGCTGAACCAAACTCGGCAATGGCCGCATTGCGATCGGTTGACGAAGGCGTCACTCCGGCATTTAGGAAAAGCTGGTCAACAAATTGCGCAGGTGTCATCGTCGTTGAGAATGCCGAAGTGAAGCGCGTCCGCTGCACGAACTCTGACGCGAAAGCCTGTTTGTTATTCTCCAGTACTGTCTCCCAGCCACTCTGGCCGACGATTACTCCTTGACCAATTCTCTGCGTATCAGGCAGAAACTCACTGAAGCGAATGATCGGCACTGGGAGTTGATGCGACCCGCCGAATGTCGAAGTGCCATTGGCGTTGCCGTATGCCGACTTGTACATCCGTTCGACCAGATAACCTGTCTGTTGGAATTCAATCGAAAGGAAGTAGGCCGCCGAGACTGTAGGCCGCCGAGACATTGATCCGCTTGACCTCGATGCACTGTTGGTCGGCGCCGCACGAAGTTATTTCGTTGGTCCAGAAGGCCAAACCGCTCGCGTCCGGTTGGCGATTGAGAAAATCGTAGTAGTGTTCGGTGACGAAGAAGCCGGCCTGGTCGATCGGATTCGCTCCCGTGCTGGTGTCGTTGTCGTTGATGGTTACCGTGGCCGTTGCGGTAGCACCCAGATTCGCGCCCGTCGGACTACTGAGGCCGACGCTGAGATTCTCCGGCCCTTCAGCGTAAGAGTCGTTGATGATGAGGATCGAAATCGACTTGGAACTCTCACCGGGAGCAAAACTAAGTGTGCCGATGCTGGCGATATAATCACACCGCGAAGACGCGTTGCCATTAAAGACGTTGCAGTTTTGCGCGCCGGCACTGTCGCTGGTCGTATAGTTGACCGTCGGCACGCCACTCGTGCTCCCGGATCGCGTGACGTTCAGCGTAACTTGCAAGCTCCCTTCGCTAACGCTGTACGCTGCCGAGCTAAATTGGATACTCGCCGTGCACGGGGTCACGGTTGCTTGTCTGTTGCGCGGATTAGGCGCTCCGAGAGCAAAATCGGCGCTGTTATTGTCAGTATCCACGCAGCCGTCGGTGCTCCGACGCAGAGTTGTCGTGGCACTGGGCGCGGGTGCAGGACTTGGTCCTCTAAAACAGGTCGCGCTTGTTCCATACCCGACAAAGTCGACCTCCGAGAAACTGAACGGACAAGATCCTGCTGCGAGCAGAGTGTTGTTCGTTAACAGAACCACCTTCCCGCCCGTTGAACTCATAGAAATCCCTCCGAAGGCATCAGCTGTCGGCAAATCAGATCCGTTCGTCCCGCCTGCCGCCTCCTGCACAAGGTAGTGTTGGCCGGGAAGAAGTGTAGCGCTGTTGAGGTTCGTTCTTTGCCAAGTAGTGCCTACGTCGCTCGCATACTGTACGGACCAGCCCGTCAAATCGATCGTCGCGTCTCCCCGATTGAACAGTTCTATGAAATCATTCCTGTAGGTTGCCCCAGATTCCCCACCAGCGGCATAAACCTGACTGATAACAACAGGTGGTAATAGCACAAAGTCCGCTGTCTGGGGTCCACTGACACAGCCCCTACTGCTCACAAAAATATACGATAGCGGACTGAATTTGGAATCACCTTTTGAGGGCACCACTTTCGTGGTATTTGCGCACGGCATTTCGCCCGACGAGTAATTGCCGTTCGTGTCAGTCTGCGTAGTCCTGGTATCAACGATTACACCCAGATTTTCTCGCGTAAATGTCATCGTGATATCGGGCACTCCGTTACCCTTGTAATCCGTCACGCGACCAGAGATGTTGATTGTTAACGGGGTCGGCGTAGGCGTTGGTGTCGGCGTTGGTGTCGGCGTCGGAGTCGGGGAAGGAGTGCTGGGTAGCGGTTGCCAGGCAAGTTGCTTCTCGTCGAGGGAACTGTTAGTGATTCGTGTCTGATTACTCCCATCGGAGTTCATTACGTAAATCTCCTGCGGGACATTAAAGACGCTATCGCGAAAGCTGAGAAATGCGATCTTATTTCCGTCCGGCGACCAGGCAGGGTCAAAGTCGCTTGACGGATTATTGGAAAGGCTTACTTGGCCGCTGCCGTCGGCGTTCATCACATAAACTTCGAAGTTTCCATCGCGATTGGTGTCAAAGGTGAGTTTGGCACTGTCAGGAGACCATGACGGATTGGAATCAGAAAAGGAGTTGATAGTCAATCGGATCGGATTACTGCCGTCGGCGTTCATTACATAGATCTCAAAACCTCTGGTTACGTCCCCGCTGATTCCAGGGAAATCTCGTGTGCTCACAAAAGCTATTTTGGAACCATCCGGCGACCACTTGGCACCGAGGTCTAACGCCGGGTTATTCGTCAGATTTATCCGGTTGCTTCCGTCCGCATTCATCACAAAGATTTCCGCGTTGGTGCCGACGTTAGACTGAAAGGCGATCTTGCTTCCATCGGATGACCAGGTTGGATCGACGTCGCCGGACGTAGCAGTACTGATTCTTTGCAGACCGCTGCCGTCCGCATTCATAACGTAGATGAAGTTGGTCGAGTCCTGAGGGCCCTGCCGAGTGAAAGCGATTCTCGAACCGTCCGGCGACCATGACGGCGAGCGGTTATTTCCATCGCTGTCGAGTCGTACCTGGCCCGTTCCGTCAACATTAATCGTGTAGATGGAGCTGCCGCTGCTGAAGGCAATTTTCCCGTTCGTGGTCGATTTTGGCGTAGGCGTCGGTGTTGCCTGAGGCTGAAGCACACCCGACCTGGCTCCATTAGGATTACCATTGTCGTTATAGTAATGGTTGACGATCCACACGTAATCCTTGCTTTGATTAACGGCCCAACGCTGAGTTCCCCATTGGCACATGCCTCGTCCGTGGCCATTGAAGGTTTGCCCGGCATCGACAGGATCGCTCAGACAAGACCAGTTGGCGCTGGGGCTTCCGGTGAAACCGTCGGTGCAAGCGCTGTCGTTGTTCTCGGCGGCGTACTCGGCAAAGAAAGGATTGTTGCCGCTGCTGTCTGTCACAATCATGCCCGCGGTGTTGTCGACCGCATTTCTTGTGCTGGTTGCCGAGTCTGTCGGATCGTTGACCTGGCAGGAGGTGGTATTACAAATGTCATAATTTGCCGAGAGCGGATGATAGACGTAATAAACGCCATAGCTGCGATAAGCAATGGCGCCAGCCTTGAGCGATTCGGCGTTCCAGGATGAAAACCATTCATCGTCGAGTCCATTCTTAACGTAAGTATCAAGGCTATAGACGTTGAAGGTCGTACAGGTCGTCTTCGACGGACAATTCGAACCGACACGGATGCTTGTAGGAATTGTCAGTGACGATGGTTGAACAACTCCGGCGCGCTGGTCCAGATTATTAGGAGACACCTCTTTAGTTTCAGGTAGTAAGTCGGTTTGCGTATTCTTAAGCTGCTCTGGGCTAAGCCTGAGCTTGTGGGTATCATCAATTTCCACAAACCCCTCTCCCGGGTTCATATCGATAATAAAGTGAGTTGCCCCTTCTGCAATGGTGACATGGGCGCGGCGATAAGCTTTGAAGCCTTCCGAACGAACTACCAGCGTGTCCAAACTTGGGAGTTCCTGAGTTGGATTTATCGATGGCGCGGGCGCATACAAAAGAAAATATCCTCGATTATTGGTTTCAGCTTCGACTCCAGCGCATTCCAGGTAAACGTGGGCGCCACTCACAGGTTGTCTAGTCATGCTGTCAAACACATGTCCGTGCAAAAGTGCCTGGCCCGAGCGAATCTTAGACGCAATAACTTCAGGACGAAGTTCGGTCGGGAACTCTAGTGGGTCGACCCAAACCGTAATATTCTTTACTGACTGAGAATCAACCTCGAAATGGGTCGTTAAATCAGTGTAGCCCACAGCATGTATCTCAAGATCATTTCGACCATCCGAGAGTTGATAGGTAAGACTGCCGTCTACGTTGGTAGCAAACTTTTGCAGTCGGTCTTTGTTTCTTGAACTGAGATCGCTCGGTACGGCAACCCCCGTCATACTGTCTCTGACGGTGAGATTTAGACTGGCAGCTACTTCTCGGGAAGGTTGGGCGAACACAAGTTGCGAAGTCTGCTTGCCGCTCCACAAGGTAAGGACTCCAGCGGCAGAGATCAGAAGGCATAGGACTATTCGAATGGCGAATCTCCGATAACGGCAGAAGGAAAATGCTGGGAAGGAAGCGATTATCACCATCAAACGATAGCACAGCAATCGCTATGAACCATTCATGCAAGCTCGCCGTATCGTTTCAAGCTTGCACTATCGAGTACCGATGTCGTTGCCCCAATAGAGACACAACATCGCCAGGTTGATCGACAATCACGGCAAACAATCCGGAGATGTCACGTCCGAGTACGCTGATATCGAGCGCTTCTAATTCTGTGACGGCAGCGAATTGGCCGCGGAAGATAACTTTACCGCCAGTCTCTCGTGTGAGTTGAATCTCCGTTTCGACCAGGACCGAATCAACCAAGCCGCCCATTCCGCTGAGACCGTCTTGGGTAATGACTGGTTCAAGTCCCAATCTTGACAACGTTCCAGCACTGAGAACGGTGCGATCAGCGCCCGTATCGACCAGAAATTCGGCAGGATGCCAGCGCCCATCGCTAGTCAAAACCTTCGCGCGAATTACAGGCCGCAGCACACCATCGTTGAATTGCAACCACTCCCCATCAATTCGCATAGATACGAGCCGCGTTATCTCGCGGTATGTAACGAATGAAGCTTCCGTCGTCATCCGGGTGAGCAGCCGTCGCCGACGCCCAAGCCTCTTCCGGTGTATCCGCAGCGAACAATTCCTCGCCAGCAATTACGACACATTTGCCTCGGTATTGCGCGTAGACCTCGTCAACATGCGCTTGCAGCCAGGCGGAATTACGATCAAAGCGCTCGTCTTGCGCATGAGCTTTCGCTAGCTCCTCAGGATTAGTTACTTCCTCCATCACAATCGGAAATCTCTGTGTTGAGACCTTGGACTCCATTAAGAGACGAATCATAGTTTCCCCTCCCTGATTGTTTCTCAACGATAGCACAGTCGGCTAACGCTAAGAACCTATTGATGCAAGGCTTCAAGGCGCTTTCGATTATGACTGTCGCGTGTCTATCTCGATGTCTTGTTAACCAAAGCATCCAAATGCTTTCTCGCTTCGACCGCTTCCGGGCTATTTGGAAAGTGCTTGAGAATTTCACGCCAGGCGGCGCCGTCGTAAGAGAACTTTTTTGTCGCGCGATCGAATTGGAAAGTGATGACAGATGCCGCCGTCGAAGTATCACCACTGCGCGTGACCGTCACAGTAACCGCTCCGTTCGATTCGATTACATCGAGCTGAGGCACGGAAAACTGAACGAAGCCGCCAACCGGTGTTGGCGTCGGAGTCGGAGTCGGAGTCGGAGTCGGCGTTGGCGTTGGCGTTGGTGTGGGCGTCGGCGTCGGTGTTGGTGTCGGCGTTGGAGTGGTTTGTACTAACTTCGCCACGAACCCATCGAGGCTACCGCTGTACTGGCGCACTCGGTGTTCCCCAAGTGGCGCTACTTTCACCGACAACGTACACGGTCTCTGCCGCGTCGACTGAAAGGTCAAGCCTGCGGAGCAGGCGACAGCATAAAGCCTGGGGCGTGAGCCCCAGGTTCGATGATAAGATTAAGAAATCATAACCTGTATTAAAGCCAATGAAGCACAGACTTCTAAAACTTGCGGCGGCGGTCATTCTCCTTGCGGTCTGGGCCGCGTTTTCTCAGGCACAGCAAGCCGCACGAGAGAACGACGAAGTGCTAACGCCGGTGATCACGAAGGGCGATCTCTATCCTGCCGACGCCGACGCGAAGAAGGAGATCGACGAAGCTCTGGAAAAAGCTGCAAAGGAAAAGAAGCGCGTGATGCTCATCTTTGGCGCCAACTGGTGTTATGACTGTCACGTGCTCGACCGCGCGCTGCATGAAGGTGACGCGGGCGAAATTGTGAAGGAAAGGTTTGTCCTCGTGCATGTGGATATTGGCGAAGGCGACAAGAACCTCGACCTGGCGAAGAAGTACAAGACTCCTTTGGATAAAGGCGTGCCGGCGGTTGCGATCTTGAAAGGCGATGGAACCCTGCTCTACAGCAGTGGCGATGGCGAGTTTGAGTCGGCGCGAACGATGATGAAAAAGGATTTGAAGGCGTTCTTGCAGCGTTGGAACGGAAATTAGTCACCATCCGTCGAGTCGTCGGAATCCCCCTGATTTGGCAACGACCACTGGGCCAGGACAAAATCTAATCTACGTTACCCTTGCTTCCTGCCGCGTTCGCTATTATTCTCCACCGCATTGAAAGTGCAGCATGGTACGGATCAAATGATCGGCAACAGATCAGCTCTCAGTACGCATAGTTCAAGAGGACCAGGTGACAATCACAATGGCTTGTTCAATGACAAGATTGTGGACAATAACGTCCTAAGAATACTTCTGCGGGAAAATTGGCGAAGGGAGACGGCCTGATGAGCAAGGTGATACTGGTAAATCCGGCAAACGCTACGGTCGGTTACAGCGTCATCACTCCTCGTTGGCTCTTCGTCATCGCGGGCGCAACGCCAACGAATCTTGTCGGTGACCCGGTTATTATTGACGTGCCGGTCACGCCGTTTAAGGCCGAAGACGTGGCTGCCGGCGATATCGTCGGCATCGGAATCCACTCGGGGAATTGTCGCTCCGCTTATCAGATAATCCGGGAAGCAAAGCAGCGCGGGGCGATTGTTATCGCCGGCGGCATTCACCCTACTCTATTCCCGGAAGAGGCCTTGGAAATGGGAGCGGACGCGGTTGTCAAGGGTGGCGCTGATCTGATCTGGAGCCAAGTCGTCGAGGACGCGCTGCGCGGACGGTTGGAGCGCGTTTATGATGGGGGGAGAGTACCGGGCGAACTAATGGTGAAAGCTCGTTGGGATCTTCTGGATCCAAAGAAATACTTGATAGCCTCCATCCAGACTGTGGCCGGCTGTCCGGAGAATTGTAGTTTTTGTTCAGTTTGGGTGACTGACGGCCGCACCCCACGAATGCATCTTAATGAACAGATAATCGAAGAGGCGAACGAGCTACACGCGATGGGATTTCGCTACGTATTCTTTGCTGATGACAACTTCACGCCGGCTACGTTGACACGGATCGCGAGGGAAAAGAACAAACAGACCAAGGCTTTGCTGGAGGGTGTGCGAGAAGAGCGTCTGAGACTATTTGACGCCTACAGTCGATCCGTTCCGAATTCTCTCTATGCTTTCACCCAGATGACGGCCGAAGTGATCGGCGACGACGAATATCTGGATGCCATGTATGACAAGATGCGCCTGCGCGGAGCATTGATCGGAGTAGAATCGTTTACCGAAGAAGGCTTGAAGACTGCGAACAAGACCTGGAACCCGGTCGGACAAAAAATGGTGGAGGCGATTCAAAAGATTCAGGACCATGGAATCTTTGTCATGGCCTCGATCATCAACGGGCTCGAGACGGATACTCTATCCACGCTGCGGACCATGCGCGAATTCGCCAAGGCGTCCGGCGCTGCCTTCGTCCAGTTCCCACTCTTTAGCGTTTATCCCGGAACCAAGGATTATCACGAGATGGTGCGCGATTGGAAGAATCGTGACGCGCCGGATTACGTGCCGAAACACTCTGCGAAAATCGTCGGTGACAAGTTCTGGCTCGACTATGAACATTGGGAGATCGCGGTCAAACATCCCACGATAGCGGTCGACGATCTGAAGAAGGAGGTGCACAAGAGTTGGCGCAGCTTTTATAGTCTGAGAGCCATTATCAAGCGCACGCGTCAGGGCCCTCTGGGGACGCTGACCCCTGGCGGCAAACTGTTCTATGCCGCTACCTGTTTGGTCTTTCAGTCGCTCTATCCACGTGGCATCGCGGCGGATAACGTTCGCAACACAAAGCTGGGATTATTTGCCAGGCTCGCTGTTCGAGCGCTGATCGCCTTATCAAGGGGGAGACGCCGCGACTGGTTTGGAATGCGGCCGCGTGGTGAAGAATTCAAGGTTGCCTGAGCGTAGCTACTGGACGCACGGTGGCTTAGAATCGGCTTCTCGCGTCTAGTGAATCCTGGCGCCGTCCCATACTCGTCATAACGAATGACAAGCTATCTCCCTTGAGTACCATGGCACTTTTTGATAATTTCCTTTTCAGTTTCTCCGCGATGATCAATCAAGTTATAGGAGTCAATCAATGAAGAGCAGGTTAATTCTGTTTGCAGCTTTCATTTTCGCCGCTTCGGCGATTACCGCGATCTCTTTTGGGCAAAGACGGCCGGACGAAGAGAAACCAATCAAGGGTGATTTCAAGATCACCATCAAGACGACGATGGCCGGAATGCCGACGCAGAGCACGACGATGATTAAGGGTCTGCGCGAGCGGAGCGAGACGAACATGTCGATGGGCGGCATGAACATGAGCCAAACCAGCATCACACAGTGTGATTTGCGGCGCACGATTCAAATCAACGACCGCGCGCGCAAATACATGATCAGTCCAATGGATTCTGACGAATCCACTGCATCAACAACAGGAACAGATGCCGCCGCGATGAGCGGGCCATCGAGACGCGGTGGTGACGTAACGATGTCCGTCAATACGACAGACACGGGTGAGCGCAAGGAGATGTTTGGTTTCACTGCCCGGCATCTAAAGCGAACAATGATCTCGCAGTCATCCCCGGACGCGTGCCAACAACAACATATGAAGATCGAAACCGATGGCTGGTACATCAATCTTGAATATGGTCTGAGCTGCCCGTCGCAAAGACCACCACAACGGCCCGGGATGGCTTCCACGGGTTGTCGCGATCGCTATCAATATAAACACAACGGCCCGAGCAATCTTGGCTATCCGCTAATCGAAACCACCACGATGTATGGCGCCGACGGGAGCGCGACCTTCACAATGACAAAGGAAGTGATCGAGTTGTCCCGGCAAACGCTCGATGCCGCGCTCTTTGATGTGCCCGCGGGTTATACGCTCGCCAATAACCAGCAGGAAATGAATGGCACGCCTTCGATGGCAGAGATTATGGCGATGGCGGGCCAACAACCGGGGCAGACAAATTCCGAAAGCGGCCAGAGTTCCATGGCCGGAATGCCTTCAACCACTAAGACGACCGGAAAAGCTCGTGTTGGCGTGGTCGAAATCAACAACAAAACGAAGTCATCGGTGTCGACTGATTCGCTGCGCGAGCAACTTGTCGCCGCGCTCAACGGCGAGGGCGTTGACGCGATTTCGCTCAACGCAAGTTCGGCGAGCGAAGCTGAGATCGAAGCCAAGGCGAAAGGCTGCGCTTACATTCTTTACTCGGACATTTCGTCTTTGAAGGCCGCGTCGACGGGAAAGAAAATTGGCGGCTTACTTGGCCGCGCGACCGGCGTTGGTTCGAGCGATACGGGCAAGAGTGAAGCGCGTCTGGACTTTCGTTTGATTCCTGTGGGAAGCTCGTCGCCGACGGTGCAATCGTCCGCTTCAACGAAAGAAGACACGCAAGAAGCGAGCATCAGCGGCGCCCTCCAAAGCGAGGCCAAAGCAGTCGCTGCGAGCGTTAACAGAATGTAACGACCTATGGCACGATCACCATCCAATGCGGTTGCTCATGCGGCGGAAGATGGCGCGCAAGTAATCGACGATGATTCGGTGGATGGTCTCAGACAACACGTCGCCACGCTCGAGGAAGAAAAGCAAAAGCTCCAACAGCTGGTTGAATATCGTTCAATGTTTCTTTCGCGGCTGGCCCACGAGCTGCGGACGCCGCTCACTTCCATCCTTGGGTTCTCCGAGATTTTGATCAGCCAGGAGCGGTTGACGGAAACGCAGCGAGGCTTCTGCGAAAGGATTCAAAACTCTGCGCAACAATTGCAGCTGACTCTCAACCAATTGGCAGACTTGGCGCGACTCGAAAGTGGCCGGTCGAAATTGCGGCGCGAAGAATTTTCGCTCGCCGATTTGTTGCGTGAATCGTGCGCAGCCCTGGCGCGACAGGCCAAGAAACAAGATGTTCGACTTAGCTACGAATCGCCGTCGGAATTACCGCCGATTGTCTCCGATCGGATCAAGCTCGGACAGGTTGTTTACAATTTTATCGCCTATGCGATTGCGCGAAGTCCGGAAGCTGCCCGGGTGGCCATTGCGGGTAAGGAAGAGGCGCGCGGCTTCCAGATTAGAATCGAAGACGAAGGCGAGTTGGTCGCCGATCCGGCCCGCTTTGAAATGGACTTGGCACGCGGTCGCGCCGGTTGCAGCGAACTAGGATTAGCGATCGCGAAACAGAATGTCGATCTGCTCGGAGCCAGCCTGAAAATTCAAAATCGGCCGTCACGTGGATTGCAAATATCGATTTTCCTTCCCGCGGTTGCACCCGACACTCCTGCTCGTTAAGGCTCAACATCGCGCAACTTCAAGGCAGCATCAATGGCTCGTGTCAGAACCGCGAGCGGTAGCGACCGGATCATTTATAATTTGTCATTTGACATTTCTCATCTGGTCATTTGAAGGCAGATGTATGAAGAAGTTCTGAGGCACGTTCCTCGTCCACCAAATGGCAAATGAAAAATGTCAAATCACAAATGGAAAATGCTCCGATCCGGTCGCTAACGCTCCCGGTTCTGACAATGCTGCGTGATATCATTCGACCGATCCCTATGTCTGACACAAAAATGGTTCAGAGCGCCGGTGTTGAGGTGCGCGAAGTCTCATCGATCGAGGAGTATGACACCTGTATCAAGTTGCAGCGTGAAGCGTTTGGACTCCCCGACTTGGAGATTTCGCCGCGCCGCCATTTGATCGTCTCGCGCATGGCCGGGGGGTGGACCCTGGGCGCGTTCATCGAGGGAAAGCTCGTGGGCTTTGTGCATCACATGGCCGCAGCGCATGGTGAACAGATTTTCGGTTACTCGCACATGATGGCGGTCGCCGCCCAATATCAAAACCGCGGAGTCGGAGCGCAACTGAAATGGGCCCAGCGCGCGCGGGCTTTGGCGGAAGGCCGTGATTTCATCAAGTGGACATTTGAGCCGATGCGGGCTCGGAATGCGCATTTCAATTTGAACCGGTTGGGCGCGAACATCCGCGAGTACGCGGTCAACTTTTATGGGACTGACTATGGTGCGAATCCTGCCGAGAAGACAATTGGAATGGATAGCGATCGGCTTTTTGCGGGTTGGGAGCTGCGCTCGCCGCGAGTCGAGGCATTGTCCGAAGGACGTCAATATCCGCTGGGAGTGCCCGACGAAGTGATCGAAATCCCTGGTGACTTCTCCGCGCTGCTAAAGTCTGATGCCCCGTTGGCGAAGCGCGAACAGTTGCGCGTGCGTGAAGAGTTCTTGAAAGCTTTGAGCGGTGGGTTAGTTTGTCGCGCTTTCGAGCGAAATGCCGCGCGTCCCCGATATTTGCTTTTTAGGGATTCAACTCAGAGTATCGGTCGTACTCTATAGCCAACGCTTTCATATGCTAAACTTCTGAAAAGTTCGAGGAGGCAGGGATGAGCGAAACCATCACCATAGAAATACCCAAGGAGGAGCTTCCATCTCTCGAAGCCGCGCTCGATGAAACTCTGGCTGCATTGCGGAAGTTGGACGACGAAAGGGCCCGGGCTCGTCAAGAGCGAATCAGACGATTGCAAAATGAAACTCGGACGTTAATCGATCAGATCGACAAGTCGCTCAATGTGGAAAAAACTCTATGAGTTCATAATTCGAGTTCTCACGCTTGCTCAGACCTCGGCTCGGCACGACGATCAGATTGAAGATCTTCGGCAGGAGATGATGCACCTTGCCTCGCAAGTGAACCGACTCTCAGATCGGCAGAAATCCGACCGAGAATTAGTGAGGCTTTGGGTTGAAAATCAACTGCTCAAATTTGAAAGGCGCTTGCCGCCTGCCTCCTCAGAAAAACACGAGTCTCCTGAAGTCGAAGATTGACCTAAGCTGCCAAAGCAATGATTACTGTAAAGACATGTGCTTCCTGCGGCAGTGATAAGATTAGAAGGATGCATCGGGATTGGGCCGATGAGTATGAGGGCATCGCTTATGTCGTGCCGGATCTCGAATACTACGAGTGTCCCGATTGCGAAGAGCGCGTTTATGATCGAGACGCAATGCGCAAAATCGAAAACTACTCCCCTGCGTTCCGACGCACTCAGCCCAAGAAGAGAAGACTCGCTTAACGTTTCTGGAACCACTAGAACGGGTTGACCAAGCAAGCCTCCATTAAAAAGAGAATCAACGAACTCCGTGACGAGATTCGCCGCCACGACGAGCTTTACTACGTTCAAGACAACCCGGAGATTTCCGATCGTGATTATGACGAGTTGATGGAAAGGCTTCGTGATCTGGAACAGAAACATCCGGAGTTCGTCGCGCCCGATAGTCCTACTCAACGCGTCGCTGGCCGGCCGGCGGAAGGCTTCCCGGAATTCATTCATCGACGACCGATGTTGTCGTTGGACAACAGCTACAACATTGAAGAACTCCGCGCTTTTGACGAGCGTTGCCGACGGCTCGCGGGTGGCAAGGCTCCTGAATATGTCGCTGAACTTAAGATCGATGGCTTATCACTTTCAATTCACTACGAAGACGGAGTGTTTGTGCGCGGAGTCACGCGCGGCGATGGCTTTCGCGGCGAAGACGTGACTCCCAACGCCAAAACAATTCGTAGCGTGCCGTTGAAGTTGCGAAACGGCGCGAGCGGAATCGCTCGCGAGATCGAGGTGCGCGGCGAAGTATATCTGCCGCGAAGGATATTCGAAAAGATTAATGCCGAGCGCGAAGAAGCCGGTGAGCCGCGCTTTGCCAATCCCCGCAATGCGGCGTCGGGCGCGATTCGACAACTCGATCCGAAAATCGTTGCGCGGCGAAGGCTGGACATGTTCGCCTACGACGTGCTTGCCGGCGAGCGCAAAGCGTTCAAGACTCACTGGGAGGCGTTGGACTGGCTGGTGAGCGCCGGACTGCACGTCAATGAGAATCGCAGGCTTTGCCAATCGATTGAAGAGGTGATCGAGTTCTGTAATGAAATGGAGTCAAAGCGCGACGACCTCGGTTATGAAATCGACGGCGTGGTCGTCAAAGTAAACTCGACGGCTTTGCAGGATGAGTTCGGCGCGACCGGCAAGGCGCCACGTTGGGCGATCGCGTACAAATATCCGGCGCGCCAGGCCACCACCGAGGTGAAGGACATCGTCGTGCAGGTAGGACGAACCGGCGCGCTCACGCCCGTGGCCATGCTTGAGCCGGTGGCCCTCGGCGGCGTTACCGTTTCGCGTTCGACACTGCACAACGAAGATGAGATCGAGCGGTTGGGCCTGCGCATCGGCGATTGGGTGCTGATTGAAAGAGGCGGCGACGTAATTCCGAAAGTCCTAAAGGTCGTCGATTCTAAGCGCACCGGCAAGGAAAAACGGTTTCGCATGCCGACGGAATGCCCCGTCTGCGGTGGCCGGGTTTCGCGGCCTGAAGGCGAGGCGGTTTCGCGCTGCATTGCCGCTGACTGTGCCGCGCAATTGATCGGTAGATTGTTGCACTTCGCTTCGCGGCGGGCGATGCGAATCGAAGGACTGGGATTTGCCCTGGCGGAACAGTTGATTGAGAAAAAGTTAGTTCGCGATGTCGCCGATCTTTACAGTCTCACGATTGATGAACTTGCTTCATTGGAACGCATGGCCAAAAAGTCTGCTTCGAACGTGCTGAGCCAAATCGAGGCCAGTAAGTCGCGCGATCTTTGGCATTTGATCTATGGACTCGGCATACGTCACGTTGGCGAGCGCACCGCCGGCATTTTGGCTCGACACTTCGGTTCGCTTGAGCGCCTGGGCCAGGCAAGGGTCGAAGAACTCGACGACATCCACGAGATCGGGTTAACGATGGCCCAAAGCATTCGCGACTGGTTCGACGATCCCGGGAATAAGCGGCTAACGGAGCGTCTGCGCGACGCGGGTGTGCGCACCGAGGCCGAGAAACCGGCGCGAAGAGCGGAGGACCAGAAGTTTGCCGGAAAAGTGTTCGTGTTGACGGGAACGCTACCGAGCATGACACGCGATGAAGCTCGCTCACTGATTGAAGCAAGCGGTGGACGGGTTACTTCATCGGTAAGTAAGAAGACCGATTTCGTGCTTGCCGGCGCCGAACCAGGATCGAAACTCGACAAGGCGAACGAATTGGGTGTGAAGGTGATCGATGAAGCTGAATTCAAAAAGATGTTGGCGTAAAGATCGATTCGCTAACGAGTAGGTAAGGGAAGTCTAGTCTCTCATTCACACCCGGTTTCAACCGGGTGACCAGGCGAAGCCCGTCATCGCACTCGCAGAACCGTTTCAACGGTTTTTGTTTCCCGGGTAAGAACAAACCATTGAAACGGTTGGAAGGAATCAATGCGAACGGCCTAGTCACCCGGTTGAAACCGGGTGAGAATGAGAGCAAGTACCTACTTTGGGCGACTTGTCCTTTGATTGCGCGTTAGGAGTTCCCCGTCTAAACTGAACTCATGGAATCAACTCAACCGAAAGAACAGGAACAGGAACTCGAACTGGCCTACACGCTCTTTTGTGACGACGTTCGTTTGGAAGTGGGCAACAAGCTTTCATACATGGGAGTGTTTCAGAACATCGTGGTGCCGCAATTGCCCGTGTGGCTGCCGAAACTCGCCGTGGTCAATCACTGGCGGGGGAACGGCGCGCATCTTTCCGAGGTGCGTATTCTAATGCCGGATCGTCAACAAGCGCTGGTAGTTTCGCAACCCGCTCGCTTTGAGATCAGTCATGGTTCCGCCGACAACATCAGCTTTTTCGTCAACGTGACGTTTCCGGTGGCCGGTGAGTATCTGGTGCAGACGTTAATAGATTCCAATCTCTATGACGAGCGCGTCCTGACCGTTTCCGATCAGCAGTTGATTGCGCCTCAGGATGAAGAATCAGAGACGATCAATTGAAAACTGTATCAGAACCCGGAGCGGTAGTGATGGGATCAATGCGACTTTGGTTTTTAAGGTGAGTGTTGGATCCCGTCGCTACCACCACCCCAAGCGGGCTGCCCGCTTGGGGACCCCGGCCCGCTCCGGGTTCTGGCGCTGATCAAAGCATTTCGTAGGCCTTGATCTTGTAGTTGAGCGTGGTCGTGCCCAAACCCAGCATACGCGCGGCGCGAGCCTGGTTACCTCCGGTCAGTTCAAGCGCTCGGCTAATAAGACGTATTTCAAAGCGGCGTACCTCTTCGAAGAAATCGATCCCGGATTTTAGATCCAGCTTGTTGGGAGCCGCTGAAGCTTCGGCCAGAGCGGTCTCACGCTCGAGAGATGCGGCTTCATCAAGCAAAACCGTTGCCATCTCGCGAATTCTTTCCAAACGTTGCGGCCCCGCCGCTTCGTTTCTTGATCGCAACCCAACCAGGCGTCGCCCCGAAATCGATTCAACTACTGCTTTTGCAGTGCTCATTATGATAGCTCCCTGTGAATTGTCTCAGACTTAAGACGACAAACTCTCAGAACCGTTAACAAATGTCTGGGGGCGTTGTTTTAGAAGACGCTCAAAGTTGCTCTCCGGTTCCAAGTTTTTTGTCCCTGACTGGATTTTGCGCGCCGGAACACGCGAAGAACTATGTCTGAGGCGCTCGGATGGGTTTGGGTTTTATTACGAAGTTTTAGCCTTTGGCAATTTTCGACGAAACTAGCGAGGGCCCTACTTGTCGTCAACCAACGCGGAAAGGATTCGAGCAATGGCTTGTTGACGAGACGGATTTATCCGTCGGTCTTTCGCCATTGCGAGGCTGCGTCGACCAAGCAGCGCGTATGCCGCGAGAGCGTCGTGCAGGTCTGCCGATCTCATCGCGGCTATATGCTTTCGTATCGTGGCTGCGTCACCGCGTTTGAACGGTCCGGTCAGCGCCAGCTTGGGATCTTGCAGCTTCAGATTTGCCAGAGTGCTCTCGACCAGGGGCAAAAGCACCTGCCGCGCGCGCCGGCGCGACAGTCCGCAAGAACTCAGCATCTCAAGAGCTATATCGAATAAAGCGATCATATTTGGCGAAGCAGTAAGCGCAGCGGCGTGGTAGAGAGCCTTTGCGTCCGCCGGAATATCGAAAGCCCGTCCACCCAGATTGTGAACTATCGATCGAGCTAAGCTTACGGCAGGTGCGTCACCTTCAACCGAAAAAAAAGCGCGACTGAACAGGTCTGCGCCCGATTTGGGATCGCTAATGGAAAGTAATGGGTGAAGCGATCCAATGGCAAAGCCCAATTTCCGGAGCGGCTCGAGAACGCTTGATGGAAGCGCGCCGCTGGTATGCAGCACGACAGGCGGCGCCGACTTTCCGCGACGGGCCAATCCGATTGATTTGAATCTGAAGACGGTCGCGAGTCGTTGGGCCAGGGGCGCAATAGAATCGTCAGGTGTGGCAATGATGGTCAGCGAGGCGCGATTGAACGAGGCTAGCTGACTTCGACTCAACCCATCCAACTGATCCTCGACTAGTCCCACAGTTTGCGGGCCGATGAGCGTTGCCGCGCGTCGGGCGCTGACTCGATGCTTGGTTACGACGATCTCGACTCGATAGTTGGCCGCCTTTAACGCCAACCCAAGAGCAGTGCCCACGCGACCCGCGCCTATGATCGAGACTGATGGGCGCATCTTTGCTCGGACTGTAGCACGCGCTCAGAGGCCGGCGCAATTACGTGGGCTTTTCGCTTCTGATGGTCTATAATGCCGTGGTCGAATTGCTTTGCTAAGAAAATCCCCAGAAGATTTGAAAAACAAAGCGCAACCTCGATGATGAAGACGGCATCAAAGCGGTGCGTTGATTCAAAGCAGTGACGATGCCTCGGGCGCTGCCTCGAAAAAAGCAAAAGGCCGTAATCAGATCGCGGTCGACCGAGAGACTAAGAAGAATCTTTCTCTCCCGGCCTCAGAACTTGGAGGTTCAAATGAAAAGTCGCTTCTCTCGTGCCGCCACGGCAATTGGTATTGGCGCCAGTCTCTGGTTCGGCAGCATCGCTGCCCTGGCGACGCCGCAACAGCCGCAACCACAAACCAAAGATCAAACGACGGCGCAAGACCAGTCCACGTCGCAGACCGATCAGAAGAATCAGAAGTCTGGGACGCAAGCGCCTCAGCAAACTGCCGCCAACAAGAAGCCGCTGTCAACCAACGACGACCCGGCGATGATCGGAAAGCGGAATATCAACAAAGGGATTTGGGGCAAGATGGCCGCCGGCACCGAAAAGGAAGTTCGTGAGGGCCGGATGTTGGCTGCCCAAGTCGACAAAGAGGCCAAGTTTATCGACGATCCCATCATCACCGAATACGTCAACCGCGTTGGACAGAATATTGTGCTCCACTCAGACGCGAAGGTTCCCTTCACAATCAAGGTCATCGACTCGGACGAAGTAAATGCTTTTGCGCTGCCAGGCGGCTTCTTTTATGTAAACAAGGGATTGATTCTCGCTGCCGATAACGAGGCCGAGCTGGCCGGCGTCATGGCGCACGAGACTGGACACGTCGCCGCGCGCCATGCGATGGAAAATGAACGGAAGATGCAGATTATCGACTATGGCATGCTGGCGGGAATTCTGCTTGGCGGCGGCATCATCGGCAATGTTCTCTATAACGGTGGTGGATTTTTCGAAGGCATGGCCTTTTTGAAATTCAGCCGTGCAGCAGAGGAAGAAGCGGATAGACTTGGGGTGCAATACATGTGGGCGGCGGGCTACGATCCGAATGCGATGGCCACGATGTTCGAGAAGCTGGAAGCCAAGAACAAGAAGAAACCGGGCACGCTCGCCAAGATGTTTACCGATCATCCGGCTCCGGCAGACCGCCGCGCCTCAGCTATCGCTTTAGCCGCGCGGTTTCCCGAGCGCGACGAATACGTCATCAGTTCTTCCGAGTTCCAGCGCGTCAAGAATAGATTGTTAAGGTTGTCGAACGCGCGTGCGTCTTCAAGCGGAGCCATTGCGAGTAGCGATGATGGGACACCAGGACGGCCGACTTTGAAACGGCGCCAACCCACGCCGGACGATTCAACCACAGCGCCGGATGGGACTCAGAGACCGGACAACAGTAAGTCCGCGCCGCCAACATTGCGACGCGATCCACAAGCGCAACCCTCGCCGTCACCACAACCGTAGTTCGCGGCAGTAGTCCTAACGTGCGCTCAACATCGAGAAGAGGCTCTCAAGCAACTTTGCTTGAGAGCCTCTCTTGCTGATGCGCGTTCGGGTCAGAAGGTCGACCGTAGGGGAGGGCTCTTCCTCCGTTCGGAGCCCCCTTGCTAACGCGCGTGTTTCAGACACAGCTATCGTTCGTGGTATTGCACTGCGGTGGCAGTCGTTGCTTTCGTGCTTGGTGTTTCCCGGCGAACCACACTCCCGAAGAAGGCGCGAAAATAGCCGTACATGGAAAAGATCGCTGAGATCACAACGACCCAAAGCATTGCCCTGCCCGCGGTGTAGAGCAGAATCTGCCAATCATTCCAAGTTGTGCGGCCTGATCCGATCAGATGTGACCAGGCAGCGCGCAACTCGGGAACTGTCCAAAACTGAATGGCTGGAAACGGCTGCCCGAAATTCGAAACGTGTGGTGCGCCGCCCGCCGGCGATAGAGACAGAATCAAAAGTCCCACGGTGAACACTTGCGCGACCATCTTGAACTTGCCCATTCGCGAGGCTGAGATTACAACGCCTTCAGTAGCGGCAATCGAGCGCAGTCCCGTCACGGCGAACTCACGACCAACGATGATCACTACTGCCCATGCCGGCGCGAGATGATTCTCGACGAGCGAAATCAATGCCGCCGAAATCAAAAGCTTGTCGGCAATCGGGTCGAGCAACTTCCCGAGTTTTGAAACCTGCTGCCGCCGCCGCGCAATTTTTCCATCGAAATAATCCGTCAGCGCCGCCGCCACAAAGATCGCCACGCCCAAGATGTATCGCGGCACCCCAAGCCAGTTTTCCGACACCGGAGTCAAAAGCACCACGACCAATAGTGGCACGATGAATATTCGCGAAAGCGTCAGTGCATTGGGCAGATTCACAACAATCGGAGTCTAGGTTGCGTGATTGTTGGGTGTCAAGAGTCCGCAACCGCCTGCGCTAGCAGGGCGGTTGAACGCGGGCTTAGGCGATGCTCGCAAGCGAGATCAACCACCCGCTACCGCAGGTGGTACTGACCGCCGACAAAAAAATGTTTACAGATCGTAACAAGTACGATACAAGTATTGAACGAAGATATGTTTCTCCCTGGCTGTTCCCCCGACAAAAGAACAGTTGCCTTGCTCCTTCACTTGTTGACGTTCATCCCGCGCGAGAGGGCAATGCGACAGCGAGCTAGATCAATTTTCTTAACTAAAAAATTGAAAGCAGACTTCGAAAGGAAAACCCCATGCCAACTCAGGTCCTGACAACTGGTTCCCTAAACACTAAATTGCTTCTGAAGACTTTGGTAGCGTTCAAGCAAGGCGACTTCTCAGCTCGGCTTCCGGGTGAATGGACCGGCGAGGCCGGCAAGATAGCCGACACCCTGAACGACATCATCGCGCTGAGTGACAAGACAACCAAGGAACTTGAGCGTGTAAGCCGGGCGGTAGGCAAAGAAGGGAAGATAACGCACCGCGCCGCTGTGCCTGCTGCCGCAGGTTCATGGCTCAGGCTGGTCGATTCGACAAACTTGCTTATCGACGACATGGCTCGCCCCACGAGCGAGATGGCCCGCGTGATTGGCGCGGTCGCCAACGGTGACCTGTCCGAAAGAATGGCGCTGGAAGTTGAAGGAAGATCTTTGAAAGGCGAGTTTCTGCGCACGGTAAAGATCGTGAACTCAATGGTCGATCAGCTTGGCTCATTCGCTTCCGAAGTCACGCGCGTGGCCCGTGAAGTTGGGACTGAAGGAAAGCTCGGCGGCGAAGCCAAGGTCAAGGGCGTTGCGGGAACCTGGAAGGATCTAACAGACAGCGTCAACTCCATGGCGAGTAATTTGACGAGCCAGGTAAGAAACATCGCCGAAGTGACCACCGCCGTCGCGAACGGCGATCTGTCCAAGAAGATCACTGTTGACGTGAAGGGCGAGATTCTCGAATTAAAGAACACCATCAACACGATGGTGGATCAATTGAACTCGTTTGCTTCGGAAGTGACGCGCGTGGCGCGCGAAGTCGGCACCGAAGGAAAGCTCGGCGGCCAGGCGGATGTGCGTGGGGTCGCGGGAACGTGGAAGGACCTTACGGACAATGTGAATTCCATGGCCAGCAATTTGACAGGCCAGGTGCGCAACATCGCTGAAGTAACAACCGCGGTGGCGAATGGCGACCTGTCAAAGAAGATCACGGTCGACGTGAAGGGTGAAATTCTGGAATTGAAGAACACTATCAACACGATGGTGGACCAGTTGAACTCCTTCGCTTCGGAAGTGACGCGCGTGGCGCGCGAAGTTGGCACCGAAGGAAAACTCGGTGGCCAGGCGCAGGTGATGGGCGTTGCGGGCACTTGGAAAGATCTAACCGACAACGTGAATTTCATGGCCGGTAACCTGACCGGCCAGGTACGAAACATCGCCGAGGTCACGACGGCGGTGGCGAATGGCGATTTATCAAAGAAGATTACGGTGGACGTGAAGGGTGAGATCCTCGAACTAAAGGACACCATCAACACGATGGTGGATCAGCTCAATGCCTTCGCGTCAGAAGTGACACGTGTGGCGCGCGAGGTTGGTTCGGAAGGAGAACTCGGCGGCCAGGCTGACGTCAAGGGCGTGGCTGGAACCTGGAAGGATCTTACTGACAGCGTGAACTTAATGGCCGGCAACTTGACCGGCCAGGTAAGAAACATCGCCGAAGTGACAACCGCCGTCGCGAACGGCGATCTGTCAAAGAAGATCACGGTAGACGTGAAGGGCGAGATTCTAGAGTTGAAGAACACCATCAACACAATGGTGGATCAGCTCAACGGATTCGCCTCAGAAGTGACACGCGTGGCCCGCGAGGTGGGAACGGAAGGAGAACTGGGCGGACAAGCTGACGTGCGGGGCGTGGCCGGAACGTGGAAGGACCTGACGGACAGCGTGAATTCGATGGCCGGCAACTTGACTGCGCAAGTGCGAAACATCGCGGCAGTCACGACGGCAGTGGCCAACGGAGATCTCTCGAAGAAGATCACCGTAACCGTCAAGGGCGAGATTCTGGAATTGAAGAACACCATTAACACGATGGTTGACCAGCTCAGCTCGTTTGCTTCGGAAGTGACGCGCGTAGCCCGCGAGGTCGGCACGGAAGGAAGACTAGGCGGCCAGGCACAGGTGATGGGCGTAGCCGGAACCTGGAAGGACCTCACCGACAACGTAAATTTCATGGCTGGCAACCTGACAGGCCAGGTGCGCAACATTGCGGAAGTAACCACCGCCGTGGCCAATGGTGACCTGTCCAAGAAGATCACGGTAGACGTGAAGGGCGAGATTCTCGAATTGAAGAACACCATCAACACGATGGTGGACCAATTGAACTCGTTCGCTTCCGAAGTGACGCGCGTCGCTCGGGAAGTGGGTACGGAAGGAAAACTTGGTGGCCAGGCTGACGTGCCCGGTGTTGCGGGAACCTGGAAAGATCTAACCGACAACGTGAATTCGATGGCCGGCAATCTGACCGGTCAGGTGAGAAACATCGCGGACGTCACGACGGCAGTGGCCAACGGAGATCTCTCGAAGAAGATCACGGTCGACGTGAAGGGTGAGATTCTGGAATTGAAGAACACCATTAACACGATGGTCGATCAGTTGAACTCGTTCGCTTCGGAAGTGACCCGCGTGGCGCGTGAAGTCGGCACCGAAGGAAAGCTCGGCGGCCAGGCGGATGTGCGCGGAGTCGCAGGAACGTGGAAAGACCTGACCGACAATGTGAATTCGATGGCCAGCAACCTGACTAATCAGGTGCGCGGCATCGCCCGCGTCGTTACCGCAGTGGCCAACGGCGATCTGAAACGCAAGCTGACAGTCGAAGCCAAGGGCGAAATTGCCGAGCTGGCCGATACCATCAACAACATGACCGACACGCTGGCAATCTTTGCCGATCAGGTGACTTCTGTCGCGCGCGAGGTCGGCGTCGAAGGCAAGCTGGGCGGACAGGCGAACGTTCCGGGCGCGGCCGGCACGTGGCGCGATCTGACGGACAACGTCAACGGTCTGGCTGCAAACCTGACGAATCAGGTGCGAGCGATCGCCGAAGTTTCGACCGCGGTGACCAAAGGCGATCTGACTCGATCGATCACCGTCGAAGCGCAAGGTGAGGTCGCGGCGCTCAAAGATAATATCAACGAGATGATTCTAAATCTGAAAGACACGACCCAGAAAAACACAGAGCAGGACTGGCTGAAAACCAATCTTGCCCGTTTCACGCGAATGCTACAGGGGCAGCGCGACATGAAGACAGTCGCGCAGATGGTCCTTTCTGAGTTGGCGCCCCTGGTCGAAGCGCAGCAGGGAGTCTTCTATGTAAACGCCAGCGACAACGGCCAACCAGTAATGCGGCTGCTGGGCGGATACGCTTACAACAAGCGCAAGAACCTGGCTAATGAATTTCAACCCGGCGAAGGATTGGTGGGCCAGTGCACGCTGGAAAAGGAGCGCATCCTGGTTACCAATATTCCTACCAATTACGTGCATATCAGCTCAGGTTTGGGTGAAGCGCCGCCAAATAATATCGTGGTGCTGCCCGTGCTATTCGAGGGTGAAGTCAAAGCGGTGATCGAACTCTCAACTTTCCATACGTTCAGCGATACGCACCTCACGTTTCTCGATCAGTTGACGGAGAGCATCGGCATTGTTTTGAACACGATCGAGGCCAATACCCGCACGGAAGATCTGCTGCTGCAATCGCAGTCACTGGCCGGAGAGTTGCAGAGCCAGCAGGATGAACTCAAGAAGACTAACGAACAGCTCGAGAAGCAAGCCGAATCGTTGCGCGAGTCGGAAGAGTTGTTGAAGAGCCAGCAGGAAGAGCTGCGGCAAACGAATGAAGAGTTGCAGGACAAGGCAGCGCTGCTGGCGCGACAGAAAGCAGAAGTCGAGGCCAAGAACCGTGAAGTTGAAGAAGCTCGCTGGGAGATGGAAGAAAAGGCTGAACAGCTCGCGCTCACTTCGAAATACAAGTCAGAGTTTCTCGCCAACATGTCACATGAGCTGCGCACGCCGCTCAACAGCATGCTGATTCTCTCGCGGCAACTTGCGGAAAACGGCGAGGAAAATCTAACCACGAAGCAGGTACAGTTTGCCGAAACCATTCACTCCTCGGGCTCCGATCTACTTTCACTGATTAATGACATCCTCGATCTGTCGAAGATCGAATCGGGAATGATGGGCATCGAGGTTTCGGAGGTTTCAGTCGATGACGTTACTTCGCAAATCCAACGCAGCTTCCACCAGCTCGCCCAGGACAAAAACCTCGAATTCTTCATCGAGCGGAGCGACGGCCTGGCGCCGACCTTGGTCACCGACGATAAGCGTTTGCAGCAAATACTCATGAATCTGCTTTCCAACGCTTTCAAGTTCACCGCACAAGGCAACGTAGTCTTGAAGATCGCCCCGGCGCCGAGGGATGAAAAGTATTATCTCGATTCGCTCA
>QHXG01000346.1:0-6857 GCA_003222845.1 Acidobacteriota bacterium
AGATACTCTAATCACGGTCCGAAGCGTTGCCGGTACTCCGTTGAAGAGATGAACGCCTTGACCATTTCAGCAGCAACAAAGTTGCCGTTGAATTGGTTCAGCTTGTTCAGCCAGAATTCGTAGCCCGTGTAGTCTGTGTCCTGCGGATCGTTCGGGTTGCGGCGCAAGTAACCAAAGAATTGCATCAGCACAAACGCGCGATTGAATTCCTGACTAACCAAACTCGCGTTCTCAGCCACGTCGCGCAATGCACGCCCTCGCGCCGCCACATCGCTCGAGTTGGTCGCGGAACCGAATTCATTGATGGCTGCCTGCCGTTCGCTGGCGGTAGGTGTAACCCCGGCGTTGGTGAACAACTGATCCACGAATTGCGCCGGCGTCAGCGTCGTCGCGAATGCCGACATGAAGCGCGAGCGTTGCACAAAGTCTAAGGCGAAAGCCTGCTTGTTGTTCTCCAATTGCTGTTGCCAGTTCCCGACGTTTACCACCACGCCCTGGCCAATCTGCTGCGTGTCGGGCAGGAATTCATTGAAGCGCACGATCGGAACCGGAAGTTGATGCGCTCCGCCCAGCGTGGAAGCGCCGCTGGCGCTGCCGTAAGCCGCCTTGTACATCCGCTCGACCAGATAACCAGTCTGTTGGAATTCAATCGACAGAAAGTACGCGGCCGAAACATTGATGCGTTTCAGTTGAATGCATGCTTGATCGCTGCCGCAGGAGCTAATCTCATTGATCCAAAACGCCAAACCATCTGCGTCCGGCAACCGATTCAAGAAATCATAGTAATGCTCAGTGACGAAGAAGCCGGCTTGATCGATTGGATTCGCGCCCGGGCTGGTGTCGTTGTCATTGATTGTCACTGTGGCCGTCGCCTGACTTCCCAGAGACGCGCCCGAAGGACTGCTGAGGGTGAGATTGAAAGTCTCCGGCCCTTCTACATACGAGTCATTGACGACCAGAATCGAGATCGTCTTGGAAGTCTCACCCGCGGCAAACTTAAGCGTGCCGAGCGCGCTGATGTAATCGCAGCGCGAGGAAGCAACGCCATTGGTTACATTACAGTTCTGCGAGCCGGCGCTGTCGCTGGTCGCGTAATTCACAGTTGCCGTGCCGCTGGTGTCGCCTGTGCGTGTGACCGTGACATTGACGAGTTGATTTGCCTCGCCGACATTGTAAGTCGCCGAGCTGAACTGGACGTTGGTCGTCGCCGCCCCGGTTCTCTTAATGACTGTCCCATTCAGCCCACAAGCATATCCGGTAGTGGCGAAACTTACTCCCGTAAGATCGTTGGTTGTGCTACTTCCTTCCAGCGTCCAATTATTCCCGCCGTTTGTTGTGGCTATGATTTGGCCGCCACTTCCGACTGCCCATCCGTTGTTGGCATCTTTGAAGTGAACATCGTTGAGGTTGTTGGTAACACCCGTCGTTAATGGCGCCCATGTGGCGCCCCCGTCAGTAGTACGGAGAGCCGTGCCACTATTGCCGACAATCCACCCGCGACTCGTGTCGAGCATAAAAATCCCGTTAAGTTGCTGAGTCGTGCCGCTGGTTTGGGTTGCGAACGTTGGCGTGGCTGCGCTGCCATTCGTGATGTGAACGATTACTCCATTGCTGCCCACCGACCATCCGTTATCGGCATCGACAAAATAGAGATCTTGAGGGATGTCGCTCCCGGTGTCAGAGCGAGTAAAGCTAGATAGGGTGTTATCAGCGTTGAAGGTGTAGCGGAAGTGAGCACGGGCTCCCAAACCGCTTAGCGTGGTCCTTCCCACCGCCCACACAACGGATGAGGTCGTGGGGAAAAAGCGATTCCGGAAGGTGCTGGCCGAGCCGGTGAAGATGAAGCCGCCCCAATTTGAGCCCCCATCCGTCGTTCTTATTATTGTCTGGAGCCCGCCGGCGAAACCGGTGCTCTGACTGAGAAAACGCACGGAGTTAAAGCCACTTGCGGCATCTAGTGATGGGGAAAAGACCATCGGGGTCCAGGTTGCACCGCCATTGACCGTATGCAGCAGAGTCACGTTAGGTCCGGCCGCCCAGCCCTCGCTGTCGTTCAGGAAGTGTATCGACGCCAGATTAGTCGTGATGTTGCTCGTTTGCTGACTCCACAGGTTTGGCCCAGGCGTCGGTGTCGCAAACGGAGTCGGTGTAGCTGTCGGTGTAGGCGTTGGCGTCCCAGTTGGAGTCGGTGTTGGTGTTGCACTTGGTGTTGGTGTTGCACTTGGTGTTGGTGTTGCACTTGGTGTTGGTGTTGCACTTGGCGTTGGCGTTGCGGTCGGCGTCGGAGTTGGTGTCGGCGTCGGAGTTGGTGTCGGCGTCGGAGTCGGCGCGCCACCAAGCGAAGTCTCCCACATGCCACGGCCGTGTGTAGCGATGCGGAGGATGCGAGTCGAATTCTGAATCGCCATGTCGAAAACGGCGACGCGCGGCAAACCGGTGCCAAGCGGCGCCCAGGTCGCGCCACCATCGGTCGAGTTGTACACGCCGATATCAGTACCGGCAAATAAATTACTGGAATTATTAGGATCGACAACGAAGGCATCTACCGGAACATCTGGAATGCTCGTACCGCCGGAGCCGGAAGCGTTGGTCCACGTTGGCGGCGCGCCATTCAAGTTCGTCGTTTTCCAGACGTGCATGGTCGTGCCAAAACCGGCAAGCGCTACGTAAGCGGTGTTTGAATTATTTGGATCGATGACCGCGCGAGCTATGTATCTATCTGGGATTGTACCGCCGCCACCGCCACCTACCTCTACCTGCGGGATTGGATTCGCGCCAGTCGTGGTTGCGAAGACAGTGCCATCGGCCAGACCAACTATACGAACGCTGTCATTAGTAGGCGAGATGCCGATAGCGCTGATGGCAACGCCGCTAGATAAGGGCGCCTGGCTTACGACGCTATGATTGAGACCTTTGTCAGCCGAACGATAGAGACGATCTGTGCCGAAGTAGATTGGATTGGGATTGCCCGGGCCCCGGGCCAACGGCGCGTAGAACAACACGTCGTCAGTGCAGTTAATGCCGTTCCCCGGCGTGGTACCGTTGCTGCAACCTCGAAAACTCCAACCGTTGTCCGTAGCGGTTGTGGTGGAGTCAGTTTGCGCATACCCAATGGTGCTGTTCTTCGCGCTGAAGTAGGTGTGATACATGGTCACATCGGTCGTGTTGACGGCGTTTTGATCGATCAGACTAAAACCGCCATCGCCAAAGTCGGCTCGCGTCCACGCGCCGCCGGCATTGCGGAACTCAGTGCCATTGTCTTGACTGCCGCCAATAGTGAAGTTGGCGTTTGCAGGATGGAGCGCCAGACTCTCAAACTGCGTAATATTCAACTCGGCCGTGTTGCGGCTGGTCCAGGTCGCTCCTGAATCGGTCGACGACCAAACGCCTCCGTCGTTTCCAATGTAAATTCTGCTGGTAGTGTCTGGCGCGATTGTGATCGCGTGTACATCTGCGTGTAATCCCGTGCTCACGCCGGTCCCAAAGGTTGTGCCGCCATCCGTCGATCTCACATAGAGCCGGCGACACGTATTGTTGATACTGGGTTCTGCGGAGCCTCCAAGATAGATCTTACTGGCATCATTTGGATCGGTAGCCAAGCCAATATCGTAGTTGCATTGGTCCGCGCAAAATCCATCCGCGGCAGTGAGCTTGGTAGGCCAGGTGGCGCCGCCGTCAGTCGATCTTCGCAGCACACCGTTCCGAGTTGCGCAACCGGTGCCGGCAGCGTTATCGACCTCGCCCGTCGCCGCCAGCACAGTTACGGTTGCGCCCACCTTGTTGATCGCAAATTTGATGTTCCTCTGCGGCGTGCTAAGCACGAGGGCGGTGGTTGCGGGCGCGGTCGACGGGCTTTGCGAAGCCGTTGAAGCGTCGGTCATCCTGTAGATGCCGCTCAAGCCTCCCCCAGAGAAGTCAGTCGCTCCGAAAAGCAGGTTATTGGAGCTCCCAGGTTCAAAGACTATGTCCGTAATGGCTTGAACCCCATTAAAGGCCGTCACGCTCACGCGGGAGAATGTCGGAGTGGACGCGAGAGCATTCGCCGAGAAATAGAGACCCACGAAACCCGAGACGGGGTTAGTGCCACCGCAGCAAATGACATCACCCGAGACGCCGCCGCCGCCGAGCGAGTTGCCGACAAAGATCCGGTTGTCATTCGCCGGATCGACTACGATCTTATTAATCGCGGTGCCGAGAAATGCATGTCCATTGCTGGCGCCGGTACCAGCGCCAATGACTCTGGTCTCAAAAGGACCATTCACTACCGGCGATCCGGCGTCAGCATTATCGATGCGGTACAGGCCGACGCCGAAAAAGCTGTCCACTGAACCATTGCCCTCGCCGGTGCCGACGAAAACTTTCGTCGGATTCACCGGGTCGACGGTCACCGCGCCGATTGCTAATGTCGCTGCGGTGTCCATCAACGGCGTCCAAGTGCCGCCACCGTCGGTTGTCCGCCACAACCCACCCTGCGCCGTGCCCAGGTATGCAATGTTTGGATTAGTCGGATGAACCGCAATTGCCGTGACACGCCCGCTCACCGGCGTGGAAGTTGACCCACCCGTGACCTGACCATTGGGAATCGGCGCCGGGCCAAGCGCGGCCCATGCTGCTGTGATTCCGACAATCGGCGCAATTGATGAACCTCGACCAATCTCAAACAGACGCGACTCCTGACCCTCCATCTGCCGGATAGCTCGGCCGCGTGCTCCCGAATCGAAGGGCTTGTCCAGTTCGAGGCCTCGCAAGCGCGCGATGTGCTCCTCGCGCAAACGCAGATAAGTGTCCTCATCGATGCGACCCCTCGCGAATGGCGGCAGATCTGGATCGGAATCGTCGCCGTCAACATCATCTCTGCTGTTCGGTACTAATGTGGTAGTGACTCGTGCGATCTTAGGACTGCCCCAAAGGCTCGGATCTTTCTTGCTGCTGTCAGAAGCCGGGTCGTTGCTTGCGCCAACGGGCGTGGAAGACAGTCGCTGCCGCGGCTGGCGATCCGATTTGGCTAAAGAGCCGGAGGATATTAGAAGTCCCACGCCAGCCACGAGTGCTAATATCAGTAGTAAGGCCGCCCGAAACAATTTCTCGCCGACCGAAGAGTGTGCGCGCCCGTGGCGCGTTCGCGAAATTTTCATTGTGGAGTCCTCCCAAAAACCGTGTCTCCAATCAAAAGGCGATGCAGTTCGATTATGCGCAAGCGATTCTTGAAAAACGCCAGGGTTCCGTTAAGATTCAAATTAGTTCGAGTCAAACCTTGACCTCGCGATGACGATGGGGAGCATTAGCATTGCTTCAAATCCTTTTGTTAAGTCTTGTCGCATTTTGCCGTCAACATTACGGTAGGATTTAGTTTATTAGAGCGAGGTCGGTCGCTTCAGTTTTGATGAGTTTGCGCTTTCTAACCGCTCAAGCAGCCAATTTCATACAGACGCATCTGGCATCCTGAGTGCGCGCCCAATTCAGCGACTGTACGGGCGTCAATGTAATCTTCTCGTTAAGCTTCTGTCAATGAGTTCAGGTAAGGGCAGTGCGCCAAGCGAAAGCAGGTAGCGCTCTCCCCCTCACCCGGTTTCAACCGGGTGGCTGCGCTGTTGCGATTTGATTCTTCCCCAACCGTTTCAACGGTCTCCTTCCGCGAGGATTGGGAAACCGTTAAAACGGTTCTGAGAGTTCCATGGGTTCCTGAGAGTTCCATGGGTTCGCGGTCACCCGGTTGAAACCGGGTGTGAATAAGAGGCATTGCCGACGCTCAAGCTTGCAGTACCTACTTTTTCTTGGCCCATTGAGTTAGGAGGCGAGGTCTTGAAATTATGAGGCTAAATCGCAATCAGGATCTTCAATATCGCATTAGCCCAGTGTTTCTGCGACAGTTCAAATGTCGCCTCTGGTATATCGGGCGGCGCTGGATCTCTTACGGACCAAAACGTTGTCTATACTCAGCGGAAGTGATGAATGCCTTAACCAGCTCGGCATTAACAAAGTTGCCGTTGAATTGATTTAGCTTCGTGAGCCAGAAATCGTAGCCGCTGTAATCAGTGTCTGAGCCGTCATTGGGATCACGACGCAAATAACCAAAGTACTGCATCAGCACGAAGGCGCGGTTGAATTCCTGTTGTGTTAGCGTTGAGTTTTCAGCCATGCGCCGCAATGCTCGCGCTCGTGCTGTAGTATCCGCGCTCGTTGTCGCTGAGCCGAATTCATTGGTCGCATCGGCACGCTCCGACGCTGAGGGCTTTACTCCGGCATTCATGAAAAGCTTGTCGACAAACTCGGCGGGAGTCATTGATGCGGGTAGAGCCGTGATGAATCGCGCGCGCTGCACGAACTCCGTGGTAAAGCTTTGCTTGTTGCTCTCTAACTGTTGCTCCCAACCCGCCTGTCCGACGATAACACCCTGGCCGATCTTCTGCGTGTCGGGCAGAAATTCGTTGAAGCGAATAATCGGCACCGGCAGTTGAAAATGCGCGCCATTCACGATAGCAGTACCAGTACCATCGCCATAAGCCGCCTTGTATATTCGTTCTACTAAGTATCCGGTTTGCTGAAATTCAGTCGAAAGGAAGAACGCGGCCGAGACATTGATGCGTTTGGCCTGCTGGCACTCAGGCCAGGGGAAGGCACATCCTACAATCTCATTGCTCCAGAATGCGAGTCCCTTCGGGTCCGGTTCGCGATTCAGAAAATCGCGGTATTGTTGAGTGACGAACGATGCTGTGTCATCAATCGGATTATCGGCGATCGTAAAGTCGAGTCCTGCGACATTCTGAGCGAGGTTTGTGACAGTTCGATTAGTTGGAAACAGCTTTGATTGTGTTACCGAAGGCGTGATCGTGTAATTGCCATTCGCCTGATTTCGG
>QHXG01000346.1:6905-7327 GCA_003222845.1 Acidobacteriota bacterium
GGACCGCTCCGGCTGAGGAACCAGTAAGATCCAGACGGACCCCGCGTACGCCATATCCGGCTGCATCGCGAACCGATCCGCGCAGGGAGTATGTAGTTGAGGCGGCGCTACCCACGAAATTGACAGTTTTGTCGCCATCGATCTTCGTAAGCACAACTCCATTGGGATTCAAAACATAACTTGTTCGCCCGGCAGTGACCATGTAGTCGTAGCCTTCAACTATGTTTATGAGGCGATAGTTGCCATCCGCGTCAGTAACGGCATATGGCGAAGACGGATCAATTGAGCTTGAAGAGACGATTGCTCCATCTAGCGGGTTGCCATTATGATCGAGTACGTGCCCGCTAATCGTTAGACGGCGGCTGGCGCTGAAGTCGACGATTTCGTCTTTCGTCAGTTGTTCGACACGTCGATGCCCTGGA
>QHXG01000347.1 GCA_003222845.1 Acidobacteriota bacterium
TCCGAAAATCGTAAACGAAAGGCTGAAAGAAAAGTTGATACCGCCGCAGTGAGTCCCTCTCCCTTTGGGAGAGGGTAGGGTGGGTGAGGGATTAGGAAGCCGCACATTAAGAGACTAGCTTTTTATTTTCGGTTTGGATTCGGCTAAGCCCTCACCCCGGCCCTCTCCCAAAGGGAGAGGGAGACTCATCGAGCCGCGATTGTCAGGAGCCCAAATGCGCGCAGCAACCAAGACAGCGAAACCATCACCGCGCATCGGCGACGAGGCGGTCAAGGCCAAGACCGGCCAAACGTGGAATGAAT
>QHXG01000348.1 GCA_003222845.1 Acidobacteriota bacterium
CGTGGTGGCAGCAGATGATTGCAGTTACCTTCGAGCAGGCGCGCGGTCTGCGCCAGAAACATGAGAAACCGGGCGGTTATGAGATCAGCGTCAGCCGCACCATCGATGTGCCGTTAAGCAAAGCCTTCAAAGCGTGGACGGACGAGAAAGCGCGCAAGAAATGGTTGCCATCAAACTTCAAGGTTCGCAAAGCGACTACCAACAAATCGCTTCGCCTAACCTGGGAAGACGAAAAGACGAGTGTGGCCGTCGCCTTCTTACCGAAGGGCTCGGGTAAATGTCAGGTCGTCGCGCAGCACAGCAAGTTGTCGGATGCGAATACTGCGGCCAAAATGAAAACTTTCTGGGGCCAGGCCCTCGATCGGCTGAAAGGATTGATCGAATAATTGTTCGCACTTCTCTCAACGCTCTAACGGCTCATCAACTGTTCCAAGAAATTTGTAGGTAACATCCCCCTCTCCCTTTGGGAGAGGGCGGGGGTGAGGGTCTAGCGATGGACGTAACCCACGTTTTCCTTCTTATCCGAGCGGATCGAATAGAAAGGGGAGGAGGTTTTCTTTTTCCGTTACTCAGCTACGCCCTCACCCCAACCCTCTCCCAAAGGGAGAGGGAGTTTACCTACAATGGCTTGGTACGCTGCGGCTCATTAACTGGCTTCGTCAGCGCCAACAAGAGCGGCACAATGCCTAAATACATTACGGTTCCACGCAGCCAACTCAATTTCTGCCAACGCTGTCCTCGCGCAAACCATTCCGCAGGCGAAACGGCAAGGTTCGGGCTGTTCTTAAACGCTCGCAACTCGGGAACGAAATAGAAAGCGGTAGCCACAATCGCCAGCGCGTAGAGAGTCAGGCTTATTCCGATCAGCCTGCGCCGCGCGCGTATTTTCCAATTGAGCGCCAGCGACACGACCAGTGACAGGATGAGCAGAGGATGGATCAACGTCCAAAATAGTTCTTCGTGAAGACCGTAAGGCCCATTTACTACCACTGCCGAATCGGGCAGCGCCGAGAGATAGACGGGAAAATAGACCAGATGTGAATAAGCAATGCCGCCCAGCAGCGTGCCCCAGAGAATTATGGACAGCATCAGCGAAATTGTGCTTAGTCTCAACGTTTTCATTTCCACGCCTCGCGTATTGCTGAAATCTTTTTCTGAGTGGCCGAAAAAAGTAGCACGTTTTCTTATCCGAATCTATAATCGCCGCACATTGTCGACTGCTAATTTCCGATTCCCGGTTTCAATACCGCGGCGTTTCCTAGCACGCCTTGCAATTACGCTGTTTGTTCCCTTGGCGCTGGTTGCGTTTTTGGGTCTGACAGGATCGATATCGCAAACGGTGCCTGCTGTTAGCGCGCGAGACGCGCGCGCACCCAGTGACCAGCAACTCGATCTACTGATTCTCCACGGCCAGCTCGTCGATGGTTCCGGCAGGAAACCGCGAACAGCGGATGTGGGCACTCGCGGCGATCGCATCGTCTTTGTCGGCGACGCGCGCAAAGCTCATCTGGATGCGACGCGGACGATTGACGCGACCGGTTTAGTTGTGGCTCCCGGTTTCATCGATCCGCATACGCATACACTCGGCGATCTTTCCGATTCTAATCACAAGAGCAATCTCGCTTATTTGATGCAGGGCGTGACGACCGTCGTCACGGGCAATGATGGCAGCAGTGCGGCGAATATTGGCGAGACCTTGCGCAAGTGGGATGCACAGGGGATTGGCACAAATGCAATTCTGCTCGCTGGCTTCGGCACGATTCGCAGCCGCATACTCGGCTCAACCGACGCACAGCCGAGCGCGGCGCAACTTGAAGAGATGAAGGCGTTGGTCGCGCGTGCCATGGACGAAGGTGCATTCGGAATGTCTACGGGGCTCTACTATGCACCACAGAGCTACGCAAAAACGGAAGAAGTGATCGAGCTTTCGAAAGTTGCTGCCGCCAGGGGCGGAGTCTATGACACGCACATGCGCGACGAGAATTCGTATTCAATCGGTCTGCTCGGCGCGATCAAAGAGACGATTCGCATTGGCCGCGAAGCAAAGATTCCGGTGCACATCTCGCATATCAAAGCGCTCGGGCCGGAGGTTTGGGGTCAGAGCAAGCAGTCGATCGAATTGATGAAAAGAGCGCGTGCCGAAGGTGTGGACGTGGCGGCGTGCCAATATCCGTACGACGCTTCAGGCACGAGTTTGGAGGCTGCGCTAGTTCCGCGCTGGGCCGAAGTCGGCGGTCGCGGCGAGTTGCTCAAACGCATAGACAATTCAGCGGTGCGTCCGCGTTTGCTCACCGAGATGCAGGACAATCTTAAGCGCCGCGGCGGCGCTGAGTCGCTGCTGATCACCGACGCTCGCGATCGACAATTGATCGGCAAGCGACTGAGCGCGATTGCCGCTGAAAGGAAGCAGTCGCCGGTAGAGGCCGCGCTTGAGATCATCAGGACCACGGGCGGCGCCGGGGTCGCGTCATTCAACATGAGCGAGAAAGACATCGAGCGGTTTATGAAAGAGAAATTCGTCATGACCTGCTCGGATGGCTCGACCGGACATCCGCGGAAATACGGCACGTTCACGCGCAAGCTGCGCGAATACGTTTACCATCGCCGGCTCATCTCGCTGCCGTTTGCCGTGCGTAACGGCAGCGCTTTGACCGCAGAATGGTTTCGCATTCCTGAACGCGGTTTGATTCGCGAAGGTTACTTCGCGGACGTGATTGTTTTTGACGAGAAGATAGTTTCCGATCGCGCTACTTATGAACAGCCGGAATTGCTTTCCGTCGGAATGAAGTTCGTGATCGTCAACGGCCGTCTCGCGGTTGAGAATGGCGCGTACACCGGCACACTCGCCGGCCGCGCGCTGCGTAAGAAGTCTCCTTCATCTGATCTGAAAAGCGGCGGCAAGCGGAGCGCGACGCCGCTTTCGATTCATGAGCGCCGAAATCCTAAGATTGTCCAAAGTGCCGCCGTGGTCGGCGGACTACAAAGTTTTTCCTGAGATTATGGCTTCGGAGTCGTAATCCGGCATTTGATCGGCTTTCCCTTCTTTTGTAAATTCTCGCACGCGGCCATTGCGGTTTTGTTTTTGCAGTAAAAATCGTCCGGCCGGCCGAGGAATTCGTAGCAACCCAACGGAACGAGTACCTCAGCGACTCCGAAGGCGCCGACCTTAATGATCTGTGATTGATGCATGAGATTGGTGAGCCGATCGCGAATCTCCACCCGAATCAAACCAACGTCACCTTTCTCTTCCGGGATCGAAAAGCTCATCGAGGCGAGTGCTGCCGGAGATGAAAGAGGAATGCAGGCTCCTTTCAGGATCGCCGCAGTGTCTTTGCCTTCACGGCCCCAACCAACCATCGCAAAGAGCCGCGCGTTTGATTCGTGCGCCCCGCAATATTCGGACGGCAGGATTGTCAACGGCACGAAGGCGTCTTTAGGAAAGTCTTTGGCGTTGGCAATCGCGATTACAAAGTCGGCGAAGTGAAGCTGCGCGCCTCCAGCCTGTTGCGTCCTTTGGTGATAGCTTTTTAGGTCGAGCACCAGCGGGATCAGCCCGCTATCGTTTGGCGCGGGAGCTTTGAGTCTCAGGGGCGGCCCGGACAGCATCTCGGTTTCGTTGTTGTCTTCATTCGACTCTTCAACGACGTTCGCTTCGTCAACCTTCACCTGATAGCGCTTCCCCATCAGACTCTTACCGCCCGTATCGAACTTCACCTGGCTGGATTGATTGGGCGAGAGACCGGGCGCGGGCTGATGCAGCTTATAAAGAAAGTTGTTCTTGTCGTCGTAAACAGACAGAGCCACTTCGTATTTCACACCGCCGGTGTTTGCGGTTCCCTGGTTACGGAGCACGACCGTGACTGATGTGTCATCCGCTTGAGTGCGCTGGACGATTAGATCGGGTGCGAGCGCGGCCGGCGGCGGATAAGGCGTTTCCCACACGTAGCCAACTCTGCCTTCGAGATTGAAGCCGCTCTTCCTCGCGATGCTGAGTTCGTCCTTGCGGATCGTGTAGAAATGCGCGTCTTGTAACACCTCGGCGCCGGCTTCGGTAAACTCCGGCCCGGCAATGAATTCGCCAATCTTATCCAGCCAGCTCTTGTCTTTTTGTTTGGCGGGTACTACTGGTTTGTAGAGCCGGTAGAGTGGAACGGTCCCGGGCACTTGCTTCGGTGAGACATGAAAGGCGATGCCTTGCCTGGTCCATCCATCAGCCTCCGCGGTGTCTGCTTCATCGGATTTGTTCGTATAAAAATAGTGAACGCCGAAATCGTCGGACTTTGCGAGTTGATAAACCGCCGTCGTTTGCACCTCATGGTTGGGACCTTTCGCCACGTGACAGACGACACCTTCATTCTCCCACGGGCCATCGCTCAGACCCGGCGGTAGCTTTGAGTCTGTGGTGTAGAGATACTGGCCGCGCGCGCTTTGATAACGATAGAGTGGCTTCGTCGCGAACGCCTGGGCAAAAGCGACTGGAGCGACATCGGACAATCGCAGGATTGGCGTGGCGGTAATCAGAATCGCGATCATCACCAGCAGACAGATAAATCCTAATGATCTTTTCATAGCAACTCCCCTGTTTGAGCGGTTTTCGGTTTCCGGCTTCACTTCATGACTCCCGACGATGGAGAGATCAAACGCGATTTGTATTTCTTTCCGGTTTGGCGATCGTGCACGATCGCGTACACGTAATTTGGCAACTGCTTATCTTTCGGAAGCAGAAAGAAGAAGTCTTCTTTCGGTTTGAGCGCGGTGCAGCCCAGGATTTGGGTGTTCTCGGTCAAGAGGACCGCGAACAATCGATCCGAAGTTTTTGTTTGAGTGCATGGATCGGGAGGAAGCGAGGGCGGACGGGTCGCCGGTTGTAGCATTTCCGGTGGAAAATCGCTCCAGTTCTGGAAGGTGAAGACCACCTTGAAGTAGCTCTTCGGTACCGTCGCCTCGACCGCGACGGATTCAGCTCCTTTGAGCCGCAGATCGGGAATAAAAAGTTGCTTGACGGTTGGCGGTAACTTAGCA
>QHXG01000049.1 GCA_003222845.1 Acidobacteriota bacterium
TGGGCAACAAGGACAACGATGGTTTTCTCCGCACGGATGAGATTTTTAACCTGCGAATGGGAGCACCACTGGTGATGCTTTCCGCGTGCGAAACCGGATTGGGAAAAGAGAAGCGCGGCGAAGGCGTGATCGGTTTGACGCGCGCGTTCATGTATGCCGGCGCGCCGACTGTAGGTGTGAGCCTCTGGTCCGTGGCGGATAAATCGACGGCTGAGCTGATGACAGACTTCTATCGCCGCTTGCTTGGTTCTACTAATTCATCATCTGCGGCGATGCGAGCTGCCCAACTCGGATTGATTTCGGGAAAGAAATACAGCGCGCCGTTTTATTGGGCTCCGTTCGTGATCGTGGGCGATTGGCGATAAGCCTTGTTACGCAACCGGACTACTTGTTACACCAAACCCCGAGATGTCCGCGAACCTGAAAGTTAAATACGAATACTTAATCCCGCACCTCGACAAGCGGAAGAAACAACTCTATCTCAAGAATCGGGGCTGCCTCAGCGCCCGCGACGTTGTGGGGACCATGTTATCGAACAATTTGACATTGAAAGCAACCGCTGAAGCCTATGATCTCCCTGTCGCGGCAGTAGAGGAAGCGTGGGACTACTACCAGGAAAACCGGCCGCTGGTTGATGAAGAAGTTGCTCAAGAACGTAGCGCCGCGGGGCTGGCACGTTGCTGAAAAAGTCGGAGACAGGATCTGGTTATGGTTCATTCGGTATCGTCGAATACGATCGTGCTGGTTTTTCCGCTAGCCCAGGCGTTCACGCCTGGGTTGGTGAGGTGGTGTTGATTCTTGAGCCCCATTTTATGGGGCTTTCGCTAACGCCTCGAGGCAAGACACTGGCTAAAGCATTTATGCCAAAGCCTCCTGAAGGGGGCTTGCGACTCAATCGCCTTCAGTTCCCCAGGCGTGACCGCCTGGGCTAGAGAAATTACTCTTTAAGCAGCCTTCGAGAGTAACGAATCTAGAAAATCAATTCTTCCGATTGAGACGGGCGACAGCCCTAAGCTTGTAATCTTCTTTTCGATACTGAGTCCCGAACACTCGATCCCAGAACCGGTTGGTCACTCCGAAATTCACGTCTTGCAATCGATGGTGAATGTTGTGGTGCCGGGTGAGACCGCGAAACCAGGTGTTGGCTAGACGGAAGTGATGTTGAATGTGATGCACGGAGCAGTAATAGAAGTATCCGGCCGCGATAGCCCCAAAGAAACTCGCCGCCGCAGGCACCCGCAAACGCACCGCGAAGATATACCACATCAGCAGGAAGAAACCGGACGTTACGTACCACGGCATTCCGAGAAGTAATCTTGGCGATTCGTGATGCATCAAGTGGCCTTTGTGCGCCAGCGTGTTGCCCTTGTGGTAGACGAAGCGATGAAATCCATACTCGAGCAATGTCCACGTCAAGAGCCCGAAGCAAAAGGAACCTAATGCGGCAAAAACGTTAGTACGCAGCGCACTAATGTCCCAGGCTATCAGGAACAAAGCCGTGACTGGATCGGTGATGAAGCCCAGCAGATAATTCGATTTATGCGCCGCAAATCTGGTCAGGAAAGTCCTGGCATCGGGGAGTCGGTCTTCAGGTTTTCGGCCATAAATGGCCAATAATTGGCGAAAACGCTCCCGCGGCGCGCGATAAAAAAAGTAAAGGCGATCCAAGTTCGTCATGGGGCCATTCAGTATCCTGCGCATCTTAAAGCATGTTCGGCTCTTAAGCCAGAGTTTTTTGCGCGCCCAACCGTTGCGAGAATTCGATACTTCCTCTCCCCTTGGAGAGGGCTGGGTTAAGGCCTAGCGTTGGAATGCAACCCATCTTTCCCTTCTTATCCGGAGACTTTCTTTTCCTGTTACAGCTATGCCCTCACCCCTGACCCTCTCCCAAAGCAAGAGGGAGACTCAGCAAGAATCCTTTACTCATTCCTTCGCTCCCGCCTTCGTCAAGCTTTTGAGAATCTCTGCGCGGCTCGGTTCTGCTGCGCTCTTGCTCTCTCGCGCAAGTCGTAAGGCGGTCCTGCCTTCTTTGTTTCTTGCGTTCACATTTGCGCCACCGTTTATCAAAGAATCGACGATTTGAAATTCTCCCGCATTTGCGGCCAGCATCAAGGCCGTGTTTCCTTGATTGTCGACGGCGTTTACGTCTGCGCCCTTCGCGAGCAGCAATTTCACCAACTCGTCCTGCGCGAAAACACTCATCGAAGCCAGCAGCAGAGCAGTTCGGCCTTCCACGTCCCGAGCGTTAAAGTCTGCCCCCGCAGCGAGCAGTTGCTCCGCGATCTGAGTGTGTCCATCCTCCGCGGCGATCATCAAAGCAGATTTCTCTTCCTTGTTTTTCAGGTTTACCGACGCCTTGTGCCTCAAAAGAAGAGCGACGCCTTCGCGACTATTGGCTCCCGCCGCTGTCATCAACGCAGTCGTGCCTTCGTCGTCCGTGGCATTCATGTTAGCCCCGCGCGCCAGCAGAAGGTTCATCGTCTCGACGCCTTCCCAGTCGCGGGCGGCGATTACTAACGCCGGCACGTTGTGTTCGTTGCGGGAGTTCGGATTGACGCCATGGTCCAACAGAGTCTTAACTTCCTGACCTTGATGGTAAAGCACGGCACGTATCAGCATGAACTTGTGAAGCGCCACTCGCAATCCAGCTTCGTTCTTATACGGAGTGAGTGAGAGGTCGGCGCCTTTGTTTGCCAGCAGCGCGACTACTTCCGGTTGTCCTGCTTCGGTTGCATGAACGATCGTAGTATGGCCCAGCCTATCTTTCGCATCCAGCGTCGCGCCTTTCTCCAGGAGCAACCGGACCAAATCACTTCGACCCTTCTCGGCAGAGAGCATCAATGCGGTAACTCCGTCTTTGTCGCCGAGACTTAAGCTCGCGCCTCTTTCGATCAGAAGCTGGGGGATTGCAATCGGGCTCTTCCACGCAGCAACGATTTTCATCAGCGCGGTTTGACCGAGATAGTCCTGGGCGTTTACCTCAGCGCCGTTGTCGAGCAGGAATCGCACAACTTCGGGACGCGCGGTAAAGCCTCCGCCTTCGGTCATGACTTGCTCAACGGACCAATGCAAAGCGGTTCGCCCGGTGCTGTCCCTGGCGCGAACATCGGCGCCGCGATCTATCAGGAGCTTAAGCAAAGTGATTCGGTCAGCGGTTGCCGAACGATAGTCTGTCCGGGCCGCGCGCATTAGAATCGTTTGCTGATCTTTGTCGACTGCCTTAACGTCGGCACCGGCCTCCAACAGAGCCTGGATAGTTTCTATCGAATCGTAGCGGACGACGGCCATCAAGACACTTTCGCCTGATTCGTCTTTGCCGTTTGGGTCGGCGCCTTTCGACAGCAAGAGGCGAAAGACTTCGAGATTATCGGCGTTGACAGCTTCGCGCAGCGCCTTGGCGCTTTCAGCGCGCACATCCGCTCCTTTGGCAATCAGAAGATTGACGGTGGTGAGTGCTTTTTCCTTATTCCCCTGCGCGCCATGCGCCGCATCGGCAAGGTCGCCCGAATTGATCTTTGCGCCTTTGTCCAGTAAAAGCGTCACCATCTCGATGTCCTGGTGAAAGATGGCTGCTTCGAGCGGAGTGTCATTGATCCATTTCTTGTTGATATCGGCTCCGCGATTAAGGAGCGCGAGGACTGTCGCGCGATCACCCTTCTCGACGGCATTGACAAGCGCTCTTTCGGGAATCGGGTCCGGTTGCGCCTGGGCGGACGAGGCAGCCAGCGCGCAGCTCAGAGACAACATAAATAACAGTGGATGTTTTATCAATCCAAATCTTCCGCTGCTATCAATCATGCTTGGGTGTAATTGAAAGTGAAGTTCAGATATCAATGTTCAGAGTTCAACCTTTAGGTTGCTGTCCACAAAACCGCAAGCTGAAGCTTGAACTCTGAACACCGTTGCCCGACTCCAGTTTTGATTACACCGATCACGACGGCTTACGCTTGCTGTGCCAGACCTTCTTCTTCGCGGCCTTCTTTCGACGTTTAATGCCGCGGCGGCCGGGAAACTTTTTCGGATCGCCCGTCGCCGCTTTCTTCACCTCGCCGCCTTCGTCTTCAGCAATTTCTGCCAGCGTTCTTTTGGTCAGGACTGAGTAAGGTTGCGTCTCAGTGATGTCTTCCCCCTCTTTCGCGTACTTGTCGCGATGCTTGATCAAGAGCCATTGCCGATCGCGAGTGCGCACGAGTACGAACGAGCCTTTAAGCTTTTCTCCAAGTACTGTGAATTTGAGATCGCCTTTGGCCAGCCCTTTCAATACCCCTTCGGGATTCTCGGGGGCATAGACGCCGGTATCCCAAACCATCACTGTGCCGCCGCCGTATTCGCCTTCGGGAATCACGCCTTCAAAGTTGGCGTAATCGACCGGATGATCCTCGACCTGCATCGCAAGACGTTTGACGTCTGGATCCATCGAAGGGCCTTTGGGCACGGCCCACGATTTCAAAACACCGTCGGCTTCGAGACGAAAGTCGTAATGCAGTTGCGTCGCACGATGCTTCTGGACGACAAAGATATTACCGAACTCCGAAGATTTCTTTTCCGGACCAGGCTCAGGTGTTTTTTTGAAGCGGCGTTTCTTCTTGTATTCGGTTAGAGACATGAGACCTAGTTTCAGGTTTCAGGTTTCAAGTTTCAAGTTGAGTTATGGAGTGCGCCGGCAGAGCGTAGCGGCGACGGCGCTTTGGATCGTGCCCAGACAAATCTCAACTTGCCTCAGATATTGGACGGGATCCAAAGCGCCGTCGCCGCTACGCTCTGCCGGCGCACTCCAAAGTTAGCCGTGTGCAGCGGTGGATTGTTCCTCAATTGGTTCTGCGAACAACTCGTCTTGAATCGGATCGAGGCCGAGGACCTCTCGCACCCGGGCGAAGCTGCGGCGGTGAATTGGCGCGGCGCCGAGTTCTTTCAATAAGCGGCAATGCTCCGGCGTGGGATAGCCTTTGTGCGTGGCGAAGTTGTAACCGGGATGAATTGAGTCGAATTCTCGCATCAGAGCATCGCGAGTCGTTTTGGCGATGATTGACGCAGCGGCAATGCTGGCGGAAAGCGTATCGCCTTTGATGATGCCACGCTGCGGCGCCGAGCAGTGAGGAATGCGTCTTGCATCGACTAAAACAAAATCAGGATGCGAAGAAAGACCATTAACCGCGCGCTGCATTGCGAGCAGGCCGGCATGGTAGATGTTCAGCGTATCGATCTCTCCTACTTCGGCTCGGCCAACGGACCATACGACGGCGTCTTGTTTGATGTGTTTGGCAAGTTCGGCACGCAGCGCTTCATCGAGAATTTGCTTTGAATCATTCAATTGGCGCAGTTTGTAGTTGTGAGGCAGAATCACCGCGGCGGCCACGACGGGCCCAGCGAGCGGCGCCATGCCGGCTTCATCAACACCGGCGATAAACCGGAAGCCTTGCTCCCAAAGCTCAATCTCAAAACGCAGCAGGTTGTGAAGGCGCTGGCCCTCGGCGCGGTTTTTTCGCCAACGCTCGCGAATCTGTTTGGCGAGGTGATGAGCGCCTTGGCGTTTGTCTGTTTCCAGGGCTTCGACCAAGCCTTTCGGAACCGGACGCGCGCGATCGACAAAGCGCTCCCTTAGCTCGGGAATTGATTGCGCGAGGAGTTTATCGAGAGAGGTCATGGTGCTCTTTGGGCCAATCCCAATGGAAACGAAGATCTAACCGCAGAGGGCTGTGTCACTCGGCGGTTCAAAAAGCTTCGTTCTTGATCTGCGCGGAGTCCTTGCCGCTTAACGCATCGATCGAAACTTTGTCCAAAACGTAAACGTCAGCCGCCGGCGTCGTTCCCACCGTGATAGTAAACGATGGCCGGCTCGCTTGTCGCAAGCGCAGTAACATCGCCTGATTATTGAAGTAAGTTCGGCCATGCGCATCCATAACGAAATCGCCGGGGGACAGCTTCGCGATCTCTACCGCGTCAGACAATTCCACGCAAACCAGATCCGGGCGGTGCGCTCGCTCGGCATAGTAGGCGGCGACGAGCGGCAATTCACTGGCGACGCGGGCGCCGCGCGGAGCGTGTTTGGCGATCTCGGTCATTGTGTCCTGAACATAAGCATCGTAAAACTCATCCTGCGGAAACATTGTGCCCGCGCGTGCTGGACCACCGCCAAGCGCGTTCACGTAAAGACGGTAATGCGGCGCGGCCGTCGTAGCCGACCAGAACGCCGAGATAATTACCAACGAAGCCAGCACGGCCTGCGCGTAGACTTTGACGCTCTGGTGTTCAAAGACGCGCGCGCATAATCGCGCCAGCTTCCGAGCCACGAACTGGACTCCGATCGCTGCCATGATCATCACTGCCGGCAAAGCGGAGGTGACATAGCGAGTGAATTTGCCGCCCGCGAAAAGGAAGCTCATGGACCATATGAACAACCAAAGGAGCACAAAATAGCGGCCATCCCCGGTTTTCCGCTGGAACATTAGCACCAGGCCCAAGGCGGCGCTCAACAGGGTCAGGACCGGAAGTTTTGTGCCGAGCAGAACAAAGTAGAAGTACCACGGTTCGCCACGGAACCAGTCAGTGTACAAGTGCGGATAGAGGCCGCCCATGAACTCATAGCTGTCGTGTCCTATCATTCGATAGCTCGCGACTTTCAAAATTGTGCGCCAGGTTTCGGGCAAAAGGATCGTAGGATTACAGATCAGAAAGACGACCCCCATGATCAAGAAGAATTTCAGAAACCGTTTTTTGCCGATACGCCAACGAGTAGCGGGAATTCCCTGAAATGTGTAATTGTAGGCGACGCTAATGGCGATCATTTGCGGAAAATATTTTGAGGCCATCATCGCGCCAAAGGCGGCGGCCGTGGCCCAGTAGAAGGGCTCTGGCCTTCGATGCGGCTGGCTCTCGGCGACGCGCTGGCCACGCAGCCAGAAGAAGTTCGCTAACAAAAAGAAGAAGACTAGAAAGGTGTCTTCCTTGGCGATACGATTGAAACCGATGACCAGAGGATCGAAGGTCCATAAGGCCGCGGCGATCAATCCAACCTCTATTCCGAACAGTTCCGACGCCACGAGATATAGCACTACCACGGTCAAAGCTCCTACGATCGCATTAGGCAAACGGATAGCGCTCTCGACGGGAACATTTAATTCCGGATGCGCGGCGACCAGCGCCGTTTGATTCCATTTCTCGGCTGCGATTACGCTGATGGTTAATGTCCCTTTCATCAGTAAAGGGTGTTCGCTGTTCGCTGAAGTTAGTCCATGCTGGCGATAGTCAGTGACGGCGATGAGCTTGTTCAACTCGTCTTCGCTGAGGCCCTCGCTGCTCAATCCTGTGGCGCGAAAGCCAAAGCCCACGATCACCAACACGCCGAGGGCAACGGCCAGCATCGTGCGACTCAGCGAACGTGAACCAGCCTCGGCAAACAGATCCGGTCTCAAGCCGGCAGTTGTTATTGATATGGAAGGGGATGCCAATGTCTTCCGAAAGCCCTCCAGGCCGAACGGCAAAGCTTAGCGTTAATCGAAAGGTACGGCAACTGAAGACGCTCTTTTCGGCTTTCCGCACCGAGAATTTGGAGTGCGCCGGCAGAATGCAGTGGCGACAGCGCTTTTAGATGCCGGCATTAGTCTTACAGGCAGATCCGAAGCGCTATCGCCGCTGCGCTCTGACGCACTTAAAGATTGGCTTGCAATTACTGACTAGATCGGCGAATATTGGCGTTCGATTTTGGCGGCTAGTCCTTTGCCGGCTTGGCTTTCCCGGATTCTGTAGCGGAGGAGCCCACTTTAGCCGCTTTACTTAATCATTCAGCGAGGAGATAACAGGAGAATTATGGCACCTGCACTTCAGCAAGAGAACGCGCCCGCTTCTTCGGCGCCGCCGTTCAGACTTGACCAGAAACTTCATCAGATTCTCTACAAGCCGGAACCGCGTACCGTTCTTGAGCCTCTGCCCGAGCCGGTAGCTTTGCCTGAGCCGCCTTACCCGATTCATCCGGATCCGCAGCCAATGACCAAGTCCGAATATCAGAAGCTGAATGCCATTCGCACTTGGAAGACGTGGGGCGCGCCCTACTTCAAGTCACGCTGGTATAACAAGGATCTGCGGCCGATCATTCCTTATTTGTTCACCGAATGGAAGTGCAACCTGGATTGCCACTACTGCTGGTCGTACAACAACAAGGTCAAAGGAATGACGGAAGACACGGCCAAGCGGTCGATTGATTGGTTGCATTCGATCGGTTCGCGCGTGCTGGCGCTGATGGGCGGCGAACCGCTTCTGCGTCCGAAGTTCATTCACAAGATCGTTCACTACAGCGCTAAGAAAGACATCTTCGTTTACCTACCCACGAACGGCCGCTTGATGAAGCCGGAAGTAATCGATCGTCTGGGCGACGCGGGGATTGCCACGGTGAATCTCGCGGTTGACTCAGTGAAAGACCGAAAGTCCCTGCCGAAGGCGCTGGAACCGATTCGGCCTTACTTCGATTATCTGGTTAAGCGGCAGCATCACTATGGCTACACGGTGATGTTCAATATTAATATCTGCCGCAACAACATGGACGACGTCCGCGAGCTGACAGAGATTGCTCACGACAACGGCATTGCGACGGACTATCACATCAACGAAACGCCGATGATGGAGCAGGACCACTTCAAGCACCTGGACGAGAACGTCACGTATCTAACACCCGACGACTGGTCTAAGGTGGACGACCTGCTGGACTATCTCGACGACAAACGACACACCGAAGGCTACAAGATGGTGAACCAGAGCAAGCACATGCAGGACATGAAGCAGCTCATGCGCGGTGCAGTGCCACCCTGGAAGTGTCGCGCGGGCCAGAATTCGCTGATCATTCGCACAGACGGAACGCTGGCGCCGTGCTTCCCGATGTACTCAGCCACGCACGACTGGGGCACGATTGAGAATCCGAAGTTCGACAACGCGCAGTTGGACGAGATGAAGAAGGAGTGTTCGACGCATTGCCTCTCAACGTGCAACTACATTCTCGCCTATTGCTACGACACGAAGCGCGTATTGAAGTGGACTCTCAAGCAGGCCATGCACGGCTTCAAGGGATCCACCGATACGATTCAGTAAGGCAATCTCTCAAGACTGCACAGAAAAAGGTCGAGCCTACGAGCCCTTGATGACTCGTAGGCTCGATGGCTTTTTGAGAAACCAAGAAGAGAACCTTCTGCGGTGCCTACTAGAGAATTAGCAAAAAATCGTGTTGCTAGCAAAAAATCGTTGGCAAAATGCCAACACGTCTATATAATGAGCCAAGTCGCGACCGCCTGCGACGACGCCGCACCTGCCAGACGTTATCCCAATCACCTCGATTGCATCGCGCTCATCGTTCTGCATGCCCGCTCGTAAGACTTCATAAAGAGCTTTCGGAAAAGCACGAAAACCTTCAGCATTCTCTCCGGTTTGTGACGGGTTACCGACCCGACCCTTTGAATAGGATCCCGACTCTAATGATTAAAGATTCGAGCCTCCCGGCAAAGCTTATTTTAGCGTTCGGCCTCCTGATCGCAATTGTGGTTTGCGTCGGCGTGGTCGGGCTCCGGCACTTGCAGGCCGACGCAGAGCTTGAGCGAATTGTCGATGCTAGATGGGAGAAAGTCCAATTATCCCGGCAGGCGCAGGGCTGCTCGAATCTCAACAATCGGATCACGATGCAGATCTTCCTGGTTGAAAATGAGGACGACGTATATTCCCTGCTCGCTGAGACGGCCAAGAATAGCGAGAGAATCTCCAGCCTCATCGAGACGCTGCGAACCAGGGTTGAAGCAGAGGAGGAGCTGCAACTCCTTAACGCGATCGGAGAGAAGCGGATTCCCTATCTGGAGACCTATCGGCGCGCTTTACGCTTGCTGGTCCGCGACAAAAAACCGGTCGAAGCGCGTGCGATTATGACCCAGGAAGCATTACCCCTCCTACTGAAGTATCACGATTCCTGGAACGCGTACGCTTCGTATCAGGGCACACAGCTCGATCGCGCGCAGGAGAGAACGAGTGCAAACAACACCCGGACGCGACTTCAGGCGTTTGTGTTGATTTCATTCGTCGTTATTCTCGCAATCTTCATCGCCTACTTCGTTACTCGTAACCTGACAAAACACATGGCTCAGCGCAAGCGGGCGGAAGAGGCGTTACGCCGGTCACGCGACGAATTGGAAGCCAGAGTACAGGAACGAACTGCGGAATTAGCGTCAGCTAATGAAGGTTTACAGCGAGAGATAGCCGAGAAGCGGTTAATAGAGGCAGCTCTCCGTGGTTCGGAAGAGCGTTACCGGCAGATCGTCGAGTGCGCCAACGACACAATTTACAGAATCAGTCCCACTGGATACTTCACGTTAGTCAACCAGAGCGCTGCGGCCCTCGTGAAGAGAGCGGCAAACGAGTGCGTCGGCCTACACTTCACAGAGTTAATCCGCGACGATTACCGTGAAAAAATGCTCGCTTTCTACACTCAACAGATTCAGGACAAGGTTCCCATCACTTACTTTGAGTTTCCGGCCATCGCCAAAGATGGAATCGAGGTTTGGATTGGCCAGAACGTCCAGCTCGTGGTAGAGGATGGCGAGGTCATTGAGTTGCAGGGAATCGCCAGAGACATCACCACACAGCGCGAGATCGAACAGCAACTGCTTGAGTCCGAGCGTCACTATCGGGTGCTCTTTGAAAGCAATCCGCTGTCGATGTGGGTGTTTGACGTCGAAACGCTGCGCTTCCTGGCCGTAAACGACGCGGCCGTTCGTCACTATGGGTATACAAGAGAAGAATTTCTTGGGATGACGATTAAGGACGTTCGGCCCGCAGAGGATATCGATCAACTGATGTCTGCCTTGGCGAGGTCTGTGGGAGACTTCGGAAATGTTTCCGGTGTCTTATGCCACCAAAAGAAAGATGGTAGTGTCATTGACGTCGAAGTTAGCTGGCACAGGCTGAATTTTTCAGGAAGGCCCGCGAAGCTGGTGCTGGCGAATGATGTCACCGAGCGCCAGCGCGCTGAAGAGGCGCTTGCCGCAGAGCGCAATCTACTGCGCACCCTGATCGATGAGCTACCCGACCGCATTTATGTCAAGGATACCGAGAGCAGATTTCTGCTCAACAACAAGAGTCATATAGCGGCCCTGGGTGCGGAGTCTCAAGAAGACATGCTGGGCAAAACCGATTTCGACTTTCGGCCCGCGGAGCTTGCTGAAGGATATTTTGCCGACGATCAGAATGTCATCGAGTCGGGGGAAGCGTTGATCAATCGCGAGGAGCCAACGATTACTGAATCCGGCGAGAACGGTTTGCTTCTGGTTACCAAGGTTCCGTTGCGCGATTCACAAGGCAAGACAAGTGGACTAGTGGGCATTAGTCGCGACATCACCGATCGCAAGCGCGCGGAACAGGAGATTCTGGTACAGACGGCGCGTTTCCAGCAGCTTTTTGAGAATGCGCCGATGGGTATAGTGGTCGTCGACCAAGACGATTTCGTGCTCGATGCGAACGAAGAGTTCGAGGAGATTTTTAAATTCTCCTTGAGCGAACTGCGCGGGCGGCGCCTCAACGACAGGATCGTGCCTGCGGTCCGCGCCGAAGAAGGCGCTCAACTAAGTTCCAGAACTCGGCAAGGGGAGATTGTTGAAAAAGAAACTGTGAGACAGCGCAAGGATGGCACTCTAGTCCCAGTGCAACTCTACGGGGTGCCTATCGTTACTGATCAGGAGGCCGTCGGTGTGTTTGCCATCTATCTGGATCTCACCGAGCGTAAGCGAATGGAAGCTGAACGAGAAACTATTGCTGAAGTCATCCAAGGCGCGATCACGACTTCTGACCTGGATGAGTTTCTCAAACTTGCTCATCATGCAATTGGAAAATACCTCTACGCAGAAAATTGCTTTGTCGCGCTCTACGATGAAGCCACCGAGCTGATGCATTTTCCGTTTTGGGTCGACAAGCTCGATCCTTGTCCCGAACCGAGGCCTGTTGGCATAGGCTTTAGCAGCTACGTGCTGCGAACTGGTCGGCCCATGTTGGTTAGCCCGGAACTCACAGAACAAATGTATCAGCGCGGCGAAGTCCAGAAAAGCGGGAGCACCTCTGCTTCGTGGCTGGGCGTGCCGTTGCGGACTTCTGAGCGCACAATTGGTGTGCTGGTCGTACAGCATTACGAAGAGGAGGATGCCTATGACGAGCGCGATCTGGAATTTCTCACGTCAGTGGGCAGCCAGATCGCTCTCGCGATCGAGCGCAAGCGCGCCGAGACAAATCTGCGCGAAGCCGAAGATCGGCTGCGCCAGTCTCAAAAGATGGAAAGCATCGGCAACCTGGCGGGCGGAATCGCCCATGATTTTAACAACCTCATGACTGCGGTCACCGGCTACAGCGAGCTGGCGCTCAGATCCGCGAAGTTGGACGAGTCGCTCCGCTTCAAGATCGAAGAAATCAAGAAAGCCGGCGAGCGCGCAGCCTCTTTAACCCGCCAGTTGTTGGCCTTCAGCCGCAAACAGATGTTGCAACCAAAGATCCTTGACCTCAATACGGTGGTCACAGGCATGGGAAAGATGCTGACGCGAGTAATCAGCGAAGATATCGATCTTCGTCTTAGACTCGATGACTCGCTGGGCCAAATCAAGGCGGATCCAGGACAGATCGAACAAGTATTGCTGAACCTCGCCGTAAACGCAGGTGATGCCATGCCGGCTGGCGGAACACTGAGTATTAGAACTGAAAATGTTCACTTGAACGGCAAGCTTACCCAGAGCCATTTGGTAATAGAGCCTGGGCACTACGTCATTATGTCTGTCTCCGACACCGGTTGCGGCATGGACGCCAAAACGAAATCGCATATCTTCGAGCCGTTCTTCACCACCAAGGAGGTTGGCAAAGGCACTGGCCTGGGTTTGGCCACTGTCTACGGCATCGTGAAACAGAGTGGCGGCTACATTTGGGTTTACAGTGAACTCGGCAAAGGGACGATCTTCAAGATTTACCTGCCGCGAGTCGACGAGGTTGTCGACGAGAGCCTGAACAAGGGTGAATCCAGCGGCGCGGTGCGAGGAGAAGAGACCATTCTGCTCGTAGAAGATGAAGAAATCGTGCGGAATCTGGCGCAAGAGATCCTGCAAACCTACGGCTATTCGGTTCTGACGGCCGCCAATGGAAGCGAGGGACTGCGCATTGGCCGAGAATTTGAAGGCCCAATCGAGCTGGTAATTACCGACGTGATTATGCCGCTGATGAGCGGACGAGAAATGGCAGAAAAACTAAGGGAGATGCGGCCAAATCTCGGAGTTATCTTCATGTCCGGGTTTACCGACGACGCCATCGTGCATCACGGGGTGCTGGACGAAAGCATGTTCTTTATTCAAAAACCATTTTCGCCGGATGCGTTGGCCGCGATGGCGCGCCAAGTGCTGGATCATGTCAGTGCCAACCAGTTTTGCACCGGAACGATTCCGAATACTCCTTCCCGAATTTTGGAACCTGAGTCTGCCCATTCGGTTAACTAACATCTCTTCGCCGCTTGCTCTTGTCGAATGCGGGGCCAGGAGTCGTACAAGTAAAGCGAGAAGGGAATCCACCAAATCAAATCGTTCGTTAAGCATAAGACGATCGTTGACCTGGGCCAGGCGCCGCTCCAAATCAATTGCGCCAAACCGATCGGTCCCAGAATCTTTCCCAATAGTCCGACCGCAGCTAACAACCATCCACGCTCGGGAACGCGCGCTACTTCAAAGTAGATGATCCCATACAAACCCACGACCATGCCGAGACAGGCAAAAATCTGGGGATAATTCATCGGCGGCAATCCCGCGAAGCGAAACAACCACTGAGGATCGTAAACGGCGTAAAGGCCCCATCCGATGTTGTAAAAGCCGGCGACGCAGAAGACCAGGCGATGAAATCGTCGACGCCGAATCATGGCCGTGACTGGCATCAGTAAATAGCGTCAGACCGTTTTTCGTCCATCGATGAGTTCGGGTGTAATGCGGTACAGCGCGATATCGACGGCGCGGCCCCAGGCGTCCGTCTGGGTCGCGCTAATAGCTGGGGTCAAAGTCGGATTCCGTTCGGTGATCAATTTCATCGCGTTTTGCGTATCTTCGGGTTTGGTGATCTGGTCGGCCCGCCCAATTACCATCACGCTCTTCCAGCGGGTGCCATCGCTGACTTCCTCGACCTGCAAACAGACCTGCGGATTTGCGTCGATGTACTGGGTCTTCATTCCTTGAGTGGTGAAGAAGTAAAGTTCTTTTCCATCGTAGGCGTAATGCATCGGCACAACGTAGGGCCGGTTATCGCGCGCGCAACCAAGATGGCCGAAACCTTCTCGCTGTAATAGAGCGTGCATTTCTGCCGGTGACATGTCTTCAACTTTTAGCATCTTCTCACTCCCTGAATGATTTCATGTAGCTAATCAGAGCCTTCGCTTTTGTTTCGTCGATGCCTCTTTCGGTGAAGGCCGGCATGTCTTTTGAGCCTTCAGCTTTTGCGCCGTTCAAAATAGAGTCAATCATTTGGCCCTCTGGCGAGTCGGGATTGAATCTCTTCTCAGCCGCCGTGCCATGGCATTCTTCGCAGTTGGCTTTGTAGTAAGCCGCCGGTTGAAACGATTCCTTCCTGCCTTGCGCCCAGACAACCGCGCCAAGCAAGACGAAGAGAACTGTCGCAACGGCGCTAAACTTCATTGTCCCTTAATCTAAGAATCACCACAACGTCTAGCAACCTCACAGGTTAGGAAGGGTGGCTTGCCCCCGCCGCTTTGTTGATCTTATCTTGAAAAATGGAAAGAGTCAGCGGGGGCAAGCCACCCTTCCTGACCTGCGAGGGCTTCAAGTTTTACAACTTCCTAGAGGGCCAAACCCTTCGGGGCCATTGGAAGTGATCGAAGACGAATGCCAGTGGCGTTGAAAATCGCGTTGCCTACCGCGGGCGCCAGACCAACGATCGGAGTTTCGCCTGCGCCAGCCGAAGGAACACCTTTACTTCCCACCAGCACGACTTCGATTGCAGGAACATCCTTGAAACGCGGCACTTGATAATCAGAGAATCGGGAGTTGAGAACACGGCCATTTTCAAACTGGATCGATTCGAACAAAGCTCCGCCTATGGCCATCGTGATCGCGCCTTCGATTTGATTCTTCAGGTGCAATGGATTTACGACGGCGCCGCAATCGAACGCTTCGACGACGCGCACGATCTTAACCTTGGCATTCTTCTTCTCCGCGTCTTTGCCCGTCGGCTTTTCGATCGCAATCTCCGCGCACGTCGCGAGGTAACCGCCTTTATCAAACCCGCACGAGATACCGAAGCCGTGGCCTGTCATCGGTTTTGTTTTGCCCCAGTCGAACGCTTTCGCGGCGGCTTGCAGCACCTCGCGCAGTCTTTCGTCTTTCGTATTCTTCAAACGAAACTGCAGCGGCTCCATGTTGACCGCGTGGGCCAGCTCATCAATGTGCGATTCGCGCGCGAAGTGATTCGCCGCTGCCGCCAGCGAGCGATATGACCCCTGGCGGAGAGGCGAATTCGACTGGTGATACTGATTAAGCTGATTCGGAATGTCGTATTTTCCCTGAATAGCCGCGGGCCCCGAGTTGTAGTTGTGAAACTCCCACGCCGTGATCATGCCATCGTTTTTGACGCCGCTCTTGATATCGATCACACCAGCGGGGCGAAAATAGGCCCAGGTGAATTCTTCTTCGCGGGTCCAGACGAGTTTGACCGGCTTGCCGGCAGCTTTCGCCAAGCGCGCGGCCTCGACCGCGCATTCGCCGGTATGTTTGCCGCCATAACCCGAGCCAGTGTCAGGAACGATGACGCGAACTTTGTCCTCGGAAACGTGAAATGCTTCCGCCAATTCAGAGCGCACTCCAAAGGGCCTTTGCGTTCCCGTCCAAACCGTGAGCTTGTCGCCGTTCCACTCAGCGACGGCCGCGCGCGGTTCAAGCGGCGCGTGCGCGATGTATGCGACGGTGTACGTTTGCTCGAGCTTTTTGTCGGCGGCTGCCAAACCATCGGCAATCGATCCTTGCGGACGGGCGCCGCCACCACCGCCTTCGCCACCACCGCGTCGTTCGGCCGCCGGCTTGCGCAACACATCGAAGAGTTGGGCATTCGAAGGCTGGCCCGGCGCCTTCCAATCAGTCGCGATGGCGCCGGCGGCTTTCGTCGCGGTTTGCTGGTCGGAGGCGACCACGCCGATAAAATTTCCGTCAGTCACAACCTTAACGCCGGCGATGGCTTCGGCAGCCTTGGTTTCGGCCGAAACCAAAGTGGCATTGAAAGCCGAAGGCCGCACGACCTTTCCGTAAAGCATCCCTTCGCGCTTCATATCCGAAGTGTATTGATGCTTTCCGGTAACAAAGTCTCGGGCATTCACTTTTAGCGCTGAAGTGCCGGCAACGGTCCAATCTTTTGGTTGAGTTATGGCGATGTTGTCGGGAATGACTTTGACCAGCTTTCGACCTTTGGCAACTTCAGCGAGCGTGAGCGTTTTGGATTTATCGTGATTCACGAACCGGGCATCGATGATTCGGAGATCGTTCGGTTCAACTTTCAATTGCTCCGCCGCCATCGCAATCAGCATTTCGCGCGCGGCGGCAGCGGCTTTACGAAGTTGCGGCGCCATCGCCGGCGTCGAGCGGCTACCAAACGTGCCGGCGTCGAACGGCGTGCGCTCAGTGTCGCCCATGACCATGCGAACTGATGTAATCGGAACATGCAATTCGTCCGCGACTGCCTGCGTCAGCGAGGTGCGCGTGTTCTGGCCCACTTCGACTTTTCCAGTGAACACCGAGACACCGCCATCTTCGTCGATATGAATCCACGCGCCAATTTCCTGCGGCGTTCGCTCGTTGAATCCGCCGCGCCCCGATTCGCCCTGTCCGCGTTGTTGAGCCAAGACGCGCGTCATGGGAACGATAAAGACAATTCCGAGCCCGAACGCCTTGATGAAATCACGACGATCGAATTGAAAATTGTATGTCGGACCTTCGAAGAGTTCGTAGCGCTCAGGTTCGATTTCAGTGATTAAGTCTCGCTCATCGATCATTTCCCCACCTCCTTCGCGTTAATCTGACCAGTCGCTATCTGAATCGCTTCGATGATTCGCTGATAGGTGCCGCAGCGACAGATGTTGCCGTTCATCCCACTGATGACATCGTCTCTGCTCGGCTTCGGATTCTTGTTCAGCAGCGCGCTGGCCGACATGAGCATTCCCGAAGTGCAATACGCGCACTGCATGGCGTCAGCCTTAATGAAAGCCTCTTGCAGTGGATGCAGCTTGCCATCCTTTTCGAGTCCTTCGATGGTAACGATCTGTTTACCCGCGGCGCGACCAACCTGCGTAGTGCAAGAACGGATCGGCTGCCCATCGAGCAACACCGTGCATGCACCGCACTGACCTTCGCCGCAACCGTACTTACTGCCCGTCAGGCTTAGATCGTTGCGCAGCACGCTGAGCAGACTGACAGTCGAATCGATATCGACCGTCATCTTCTTGCCGTTTACATTGAGCGTGGTTATTCTGGCCATAGCAAACCTCTCCGTCTTTGAGATTTTCAGGACCCTTTGATTTAAGGAAGCTAATTATAACTCCGCCTTGGCATTTTGGGACAGAGGGTGAAGGATGTGATCATGAACCGACGATGGCTGATGCGCTCACAGATTCTCTTGTTGTTTGTCTTTGCCGTCTGCGTGGCGGCCTTGCCACGGCAGGCGGTAGCTCAAGGAGGTCCACCGCTGCTCACTGACGATCCAGAGACGCCAGGAAACGGTCATTGGGAAATTAACGTCGCTTGGACGCTTTCACAAAAACAAAATCAGCGTCTTTTTGCGATTCCACTGATAGACATCAATTATGGATTGGGCGAGCGCATTCAGCTTAAGGCTGAGGTTCCCTGGTTGGTGTTGCAACGCCGACGAGAGGGAATCCAATCGGGCATCGGCAGTGCAAATTTCGGCGTAAAGTGGCGCTTCCTGGATAAGAAGCGATATGGCTTTGCGATGTCCACATACCCGCAACTTGAAATCAGGACCTCCGCTTCTTCAGTCAGGCGGGGACTAATTGAGCAGGGCGGTGAGTTGCGGTTACCCGTTGAGATAAGTCGCGAACTGGGCCCTGTCACAATCAACGGCGAGGTCGGCTATCAGGTGGTCCAGCGCGAGAAGGATGAAGTGCTTTACGGGTTAGTTGTCGGAGGCGAGATCAATAAACGTCTCGAGTTGGTGGGCGAGATTCACGGCACAGCCAAGCGCAACTTTGCAGACAACGAACCGATCTTGAATGCCGGCGGGCGCTTCAAGATGAGCAAGCATTACACTCTACTGTTCTCGGCAGGCAGAAGTCTGCGTG
>QHXG01000349.1 GCA_003222845.1 Acidobacteriota bacterium
GAATTACTTCATCGATATGTTGCGTGCCTTCGAGCTTCTGATAAGCGCCGACGTGGCCTTGCCATTCGCCGCTCTGTTTCTTCAGACCGGCATAGATGCAATCGTGAATCAGAGTTGATTTACCCGAGCCACTGACCCCGGTAACACAAACCAGCATATCGAGCGGGATATCCACGTTGATTCTTTTCAGATTGTGCTCGCCGGCTCCACGAACCTTCAGACGCTTAAGCGCTAACGGCCGGCGGTGTTTCGGCTCTTTGATTTCAGCCTCGCCGCGTAGATAACGTCCGGTCAATGATTGCGATTCGGTGAGCAACCCGGAGAAATTACCCTCGTAAATCAACTTACCGCCGAGTTCGCCCGCCGCCGGCCCAATATCCAGGATGTGATCGGCGGCGCGCATCATCTCTGCATCGTGTTCGACGACCAGCACGGTGTTGCCAATGTCGCGCAGGTTATGCAGCAGGCTAATCAAGCGATCGTTATCGCGCGGATGCAAACCAATCGATGGCTCGTCCAAAACGTACAGCGCGCCGACCAGCGAAGAGCCCAGGTTTGTTGCCAACTGAATGCGCTGAGCTTCACCGCCTGATAACGTGGACGCCAGACGATCGAGCGTCAAATAATCCAAACCGACATCTACCAGAAAACGCAGCCGCCGGCGGATCTCAAATAAAACCCGATCGGCGATGGCCGATTGTTCGGGCGTGAGTTCGAGCGCATCAAAAAAAGCCGTCGCTTCCTTGATCGAAAACGACGAGACTTCGGGCAGGGTTCGATTGCCGACGCGAACATCGCGTGCTTCCTGGCGCAAGCGGGCGCCGTCACAGTCGGGACAGCGCGTGTAGCCGCGATACTTCGAAAGGAACACGCGCACGTGCAGCTTGTATTTTTTCGTGTCCAGCCAATCAAAGAAACCGCGCACGCCGCTCCAGTCACTTTTTCCATTGATGACCGCGCGTTGCTGACTTTTGGGAAGTTGATTGAAAGGCAGGTTGAGCGGAATCTTTTCCGCTTTGCAGAACTGACGCAGTTCATCTTGGGCCCATACAAACTGCGGCTTGGTCCATGGCTCGATTGCTCCTTCGCTCAAGGTCAGTCCTGGATTCGGAATCACCAAATCGAGATCGAGACCAATCGTGTTGCCGAATCCTTGACACGTCGGACAGGCGCCGAAGGGATTATTGAAACTGAACAGACGCGGCTCGGGAGTCGCATAGACAGTGCCGTCATATTTGCATTCGAACTTCTCGGAGAAACGCAGTCGCGTACGATCATTGTGAGAACTCGAAGTTTTGCCCTCTCCCCGTGGGAGAGGGTTGGGTGAGGGTTTTAGCGCGCTATCGCCCTCACCCCCTACCCCTCTCCCAACGGGAAAGGGAAGCGCGGTTTCAATTACTGCCTGGCCGTGCCCTTCCCGAAAACAAGTCTCCAAGCTATCAACCAGTCGCTGACGCACATCGTCACGCGCGACCAGACGATCGACCAGCACGTAAACGTTGTCAAAGTCATCGCGCTGGTAATCGTCGGGTGAAGCCAGATCGATCTGGCCGCCTTCATGCAGCAGTCTGGTGAAGCCGCGTTGCATCAAGCTCATGACGTGCGCCGCGATCAAGTGACGCGGAGACACAGAGACGCGGAGACGCGGAGACTTGTTCTTTCGCCGTGTCCCCGCGTCTTCGGATCTCCGTGTCTTCAACGTCTCGCCATTGCCGTTCAGTTCGACTTGAAGACCTGCTTGCGCCGGAAACAGAACGAAGAATCGGGTACCTTCTTTGATTTGATTGAGAATTTCGTCAGCCGCAGATTCGGGAGAGTCTCGATGGACTTCGCGCCCACACACGCGACAGATGGTCGTGCCCACGCGCGCGTACAGCAGCCGCAGATAATCATAGATTTCCGTTTGTGTCGAGACGGTCGAGCGAGGATTGCGGGTCGCATTCTTCTGGCGAATCGCGATTGCCGGCGCGATGCCGCGGACTTCATCCACGTCCGGCTTATCCATCCGCTCAAGAAACTGCCGCGCGTAAGCAGACAGCGATTCGACATAGCGCCGCTGGCCCTCTGCATACACCGTATCGAAGGCGAGCGAAGATTTGCCCGAACCGCTGACACCCGTCACCACGGTCATCTGATTTATGGGGATCGAGAACGAGATGTTCTTGAGGTTATTGACGCGAGCGCCACGGACTTCGATCGCTTCCTGAGTCATTGCTAATTCATTGCGAGGACGCACAGACAGGAATCTGGCGGTCTCGCAAACCAGACATGTTAACTCGAAAGAGAAGGCAAAGCGAAATGGTCAGAACCGCCTGCGGTAGCAAAACTTTGTAGGTAAACTCCCTCTCCCACTGGGAGAGGGCCGGGGTGAGGGCCTAGCGACGTAACCAAAACACTTCTTTCTCCTTTTTTCTGTCAGAGCGGACATGAAACAGAGTGGAGGAGAGTTTCTTGTTACTCGCTACGCCCTCACCCCAACCCTCTCCCAAAGGGAGAGGGAGTCGGGATCAACCCGCCTGCTACCGCAAATGGTCTGACTTACTGGCAACAGCCTTTCATTTTCTTTCATCTGACGAAGTTGTAACCGGGCTCGGCTCGATTGCTATAATTCTGTGGGCCGCTTTTCGGGTAGAAACAATCGATGAGGAACACCCTATGAATCCTTTCATAAAGACTTCTCTGCGACTTGCACTGTTTGGCGCGCTGGTTCTTTCAATCTGCAGCCGGATTGCCCTCGCGCAACAGTCCGCCGCCAATACCAGAGTCACCGCACCGTCAACCGCAGGCTCAGCCAATCTTACTCAGGCCCAAATCGACGACATCATTCGCAAGTTCGCCGCGAAGGAGACCGAATTCCGTCGCGCGCTGAACAGTTATGCTTTCAAGCGCGACGCTTTGATTCAGGTGCTCGGAATGGGCGGCCAGGTTACCGGCGAATATCATCGCGTGTCGGATTTTACCTTCGACGATCAGGGCAATCGTTTCGAGAAAATAAATTTCTTCCCGATGCCATCGTTCAGCGGCATAACTCCAGAGGATTTGGAAGACCTCGGCGGCGTGAACCCTTTCGCGCTGGAAGCGTCAAAGCTTAATCAGTACAACTTCAAGTATGTGGGCAAAGAGCGAATTGACGAACTCGATCTCTTCGTCTTTGACGTGGCTCCTAAGGTGATGCCGAAAAGGTCGATCGAGCGATTCTTCGTGGGACGCATCTGGGTCGACGACCGCGACTTGCAGATTGTTAAGTCGAAGGGCAAAGGCGTCCCCGAGACTAAAGACAATAAATTCCCGGTGGTGGAAACGTATCGTGAACAAATCGACGGCAAGTATTGGTTCCCGACCTATTCCTACGCCGACGACGATTTGATTTACGACAACGGCCAGGACATGCGGATTCGCATGCAGGTCAAATACACCGATTTCAAAGTCGGTCGCGGCAAGGTAACGATTACCGAGATCGGAGAAGCAACTCCTGAGACGGTCAAGAATAAATCGCAGACTGAGGCCCCTGAAGGTCAGCGGCCGGTGGGCCCGGTCGAAGGAGGCATCCTCAACAGCAAGGCGATCGAGTTGCCGGCTCCCGTCTATCCTGCCGAAGCCAAGAAGCTGCATGCTTCCGGTCAAGTGCAGGTTAAGGTCCTGGTCGATGAGACAGGTCGCGTTATGAACGCCGACGCTATTTTCGGTCCGCAGTCTTTATGGCTAGCTGCAATTAGCGCTGCCAGAAAGGCACGCTTCACTCCGATGTTGATTGATGGAACGGCAGTGAAAGTTAGCGGGATACTTACTTATGATTTTAAAGAGCCCTAATGGGCAAAGCGACCGCCTCGATGTCAAAAATCATCGACCGCAAAAATGGTTCTCGACGCGTAGCGTCGCGCGTGAATTTAGCCGGGCTTTTTAAAGCCCGGAAAAAGGTTCGCAAGCCGTTTCGCGTCGCGTTAGCGACGCCTGAATTGCTATTGTTCAGCCGTCGCTGACGCGACGACAAGCAATGTTTGGCGTCTTGGGCAAAGCCACAAACCGGGAGCCCACACGGACCGGGTTATCATCTTCTTCTTGTGAGTTGCTTGACTCCCAACTCTTTCATGATAACTCCCTGAACGCGTCGGACTAGTTGGCCAAGATCTTCGTCGCTGGCGACCGATGAAGTATCGATCGGCGGGAACATGATCATTTCGATCGTTCCCGGCCACGCTTCGCCGGTTCCTTTGCCCATCAAGACGTCGGAGTTCTTCAGAGCAATCGGAATGATGGGAACGCCTGCCTGTACCGCCATGTGAAATGCGCCTTTCTTGAAGGGCAGCATTTCGCCCGGTAGCGCGCGCGTGCCTTCGGGACAAACGCCGAAGCAGATTCCGGAGCGCAAGCGCTCGGTTGCGATTTTTAGAGTTTCCACCGCCCGTTCGCGATTCGATCGATCGATGGCGATGACATTCACGAAGCCCATTCCATAGCCGAGGATCGGCGCTTTCAAGAGTTCCTTCTTAGCCACCATCCCCATGCGCCGGCCCGTATAGGCAAACAACGGCGCCGCGTCGAGATAAGACCAATGGTTTGCCACGAAGACGTAAGTTTGATTCGGATCGAGGTGCTCTTGCCCGGTGACGTTCACCTTGACGCCGGTTAGCCGCAGCCAGGTGCGCGCGCCCCATTCGGCCCACCAATAAATCCAATTTTGTCGTTTAGCCAGTGAACCGATAAGCAGAACGGGCGGGGTGAAGATCAGCAGCAGCGCGCCGGCGACGAACCACGACCAGCAGAAGAGCATTCTCCCAATGATTCGCGGGCCTCGTCTTGTGATAGACTTCGCCGCGTTGTGTTCAGTCATCTTTGAGTTGTAATCGGCGCCGCCCGTGTCAGCCGGCGGATTCATGATCTCTTCAGTTATCACAGCGAGGTAATTTCAGAATGCACGTTTCAGAACCGCGAGCGGTAGCGACCGGATCCTACCAAGCTCCTGGAATTAACCAGGATTCGTTCCGATCTGTTTGCAAGTCGCCTCCGGGATCGGGTCGCTACCGCTCGCGGTTCTGTAATCTACTTCTCAGCACCATTTCCCTCGTGGTTCTGATATCCGCGGTTTACGCTCAACCCAAACGTGAATCAACCACAAGAATCATCCCCTCACCGCGCTCAGTGCTTGGTTTCAATCCCGGAGATGATCGCACCATTGCCGATTGGAAACAGATCACCGATTATTTCGCGCGGCTCGACAAAGCGAGTGACCGCGTTGCTGTGCAAACGATCGGCACATCGACGCTCGGCCGAACGATGATCGCGGCCTTCATCAGCGCGCCTGAGAATATCCGAAGCCTGGAA
>QHXG01000409.1 GCA_003222845.1 Acidobacteriota bacterium
TCATGCTCTTGGTTGACGCGGCTGAAGGTTGTCTGCCGCAGACACGCTTTGTGCTACGCAAAGCTCTCGAGGCGGGACTGCCGGCCATCGCCGTCGTCAACAAGATCGATCGGCACGACTCGCGTCCGGAAGAAGTCGTCAATGAGATTTACGAGCTCTTCATGGATCTGGATGCCACCGACGAGCAGATTGACTTTCCCATTCTATATTCCATCTCACGCGAAGGTGTGGCCAAGAAGAAACTGGATGATTCATCGACGAACTTGAAACCGCTGTTCGATCAAATCATCGAGACGATCCCCGCGCCGGAGGCACTGCGCGATGATTCGTTGCAGTTGCTGGTGGCCAACGTGGATTACAACGAATACGTCGGGCGTCTGGCGATTGGGCGAATCTTTTCCGGCGAGATTGCGAAGAATCAGGAAATTGTAATCGCCGGGCACGAAGGCGCCATCAAGAAAACAAGAGTGAAAGAACTTTACGTTTTTGAAGGCTTGAAGCGCGAGTTGGCAGAGAGCGCGGGCGTGGGCGAGATCGTCGCGCTCGCGGGTGTCGAGGACATCAACATTGGCGAGACGATTACCACGCCGGACAATCCGAAGCCGCTGCCGGTAATAGCTGTCGATGAGCCAACGATCGCGATGATCTTCAGTGTCAACAATTCCCCATTTGCGGGCACTGAGGGTCAGTTCGTTACTTCGCGTCAAATCAACGAACGCCTCGATCGCGAAGTCCTCGGCAACGTCGCCATTCGCGTCGAGGAAACCGCTTCGCCAGATCAATTCAAAGTTTCGGGACGCGGCGAACTTCAGCTCGCAATCCTGATTGAGATGATGCGGCGCGAAGGTTACGAGGTTCAGGTTTCAAAACCGGAAGTTATCACGCGTCGCGTTAATGGCGAATTGCAGGAGCCTATCGAACAAGTTGTCGTTGATTGTCCCGAAGAATTTATCGGGGTCGTGACCGAAGCTATGGGCCGGCGCAAAGGACAGATGACCAAGATGGTGAATCATGGAACGGGCCGCGTACGGCTCGAATTTGAAACGCCTTCGCGCGGGCTGATCGGTTTTCGCGGCGAGTTCCTGACCGAAACCAAAGGCACTGGTTTGCTCAATACCATCTTCCTGCGTTTCGACCGATGGATGGGCGAGATGAAAGGCCGCGGCACCGGCTCGCTGGTCGCGGATCGCATGGGCGAATCGACGACCTACGCGCTGTTCAATTTACAGGAACGCGGTTCGCTTTTTGTTCGACCGAACACCAAAGTCTATGAAGGCATGATCATTGGCGAGAACGCGCGCGCGGTCGATTTGGATGTCAACGCGATCAAGGAAAAGAAGCTGACGAACATGCGAGCCGCGTCGGCGGACGAAGCCATGCGTCTGGTGCCCGTCAAGGATCTTTCGCTGGAAGAGGCGCTGGAATTTATCGCGGGCGACGAGTTGGTAGAAGTCACACCGAAGTCGATTCGCTTGCGCAAGAGAGTTTTGAGGGCAAACGAAAGACCGAAGAAGGAAAGTTAGACCTTCGCGAGTTTCACAAGACCCTAACCCTTCTCGTAAGAGTCCAAAACTCGACAGAAGGTCATGAGTATCGCTCTTCTCATCGATTTCTGAGAAAATTTTCTAAACGATTACGCCGCGAGCACAGTATTTACTAGTAGGAGCGCTCCGAGAGATGGCCGGCGAGGTAGCCAACTTCATTTTGATGGATCAGAAGTTTCTGCGAGCTGGTTCCACGCAGGCGCATGACGAGGTCTATCTGGCGCTAATACAACGGTCAAAAGCTGGAGACACAGACGCGTTTGAAAGATTGATGATTGCTACGCAGCAAAGGGTAGCTTCAATTGCGTACCGGCTGCTTGGGAGTCGGGAAGACTCGCAAGATGCCACGCAGGAAGTCTTTCTTCGAGTCTACAAAAATCTCAAGCGGTTCGACGAAAGCAAAGCTTTTCATCCGTGGCTATACAGGATTGCCGTGAACGTTTGTCGCGACATAGCCAAACGCGAAAGAAAGCGTGGCTATCAAACAATATCGTTGGACGAAGAGTTGGAGAACGAATTGATTGAACAATCGGTTGGTCCTCAGAACGTAGAAGAGTGGGCAATGGCTCGACAGCAGAAAGCTTTGATCGAAATGGCGACGGCTCGTTTGCCATACAAAGAAAGAACCGCCTTCATATTGAGAGATTTCGAGGGACTTTCTACCGAAGAGGTGGCAAACGTCTTGGGCGTGCGGACGGCGACCGTGCGCGTTCATGTAAGCTCGGCGCGTGCGCGCGTAAGACGTTATTGCGAGCGACTGATTTCGCGAACGAAAGAGAGGTTGAGTAATGAATTGCGACCGAGCTGAAAGATTGCTGCCTCTCCTGGGGCGCGGCGATCTGAAACCGAAAGACGCACGCGCGCTGCAAGAGCACTTGCTCGATTGCTCCAGGTGTGGTGAATCTGTTCATGATTACGCGCAGTTTTTTGATTTGCTTCATTCAACGGCCGAGCTGGATTTTGACGAGGAGTTTTTCGGCAGAATCAGACGTTCTGTGCTCAGCGAAATTCGACTTCGAGAACGCCGACCGCCATCGTCGCCGCAGTGGTGGCAGTCGAATCCCGTTGCCGCGCTGGGCATGGTAGTTTTGGTGATGATTGCGGTTGGCGCTGGAATCGCCCTGTTCAAGAGGACCTGGTCGGGACTCCACAATGAAAGAGTCGCAAGCTCGACCGAGGAAGTTCACGCGGTCCATCAGCCACCGCAGGTGATTCCGGCAACGACGATCAATGCAGTCAAACCGGAGGTGAAAGAACGGCGCGGCGCGGTCGTCAATTCAAAAAGGAACGCTTGGGATCGTCTTTCGCGAAGGAGCAGGAACCTTAAGACAGCTCAGGCCGGTGACATGATCGCCAGACAGGACGGCCAAGTCCGATTTGATCGAAAACCACCGGAGGAAACACCAAATGTGGAGTTGTCTCTTCAGCAAGCCGCGACCGTTCAGAGACAGAAGGCTTCGCGAATCGAGATCCTGACTGCGGATCCAAACATCCGAATTATCTGGCTGGTAGCGAAAAACACTAAGTGAAATCAGGAGGCCACCATGACAAAGATTAAAATTGCAATCATTCTGTTTCTGTTAATTGCATTCGCTGGTGTGAGCGCAGCAAACGCGCAAGACAGCAAGCCTGCACCGAGCCCTTCAGACGCGCTATCAGCTCTGAAGAGCAAATTACTCGAGGTGAAGCATCGCGATCCCAGGAGTCTGCTCGATGTCCTTAAGCTACTTGGAAGTCCTGCTGGTTCGATCTCGGCGAACTCGGATTTTCACACCATTACCGTTCGCGATCTCCCGGAGAATATCGCGCTCATAGAGGATGCAATTCGCCGTCTTGACACCCCTGAGCCGGCGCGTCCGGACATGGAATTCCGCATCCACGTACTGATCGCATCAAGTGCGCCCTCCGGCCAGGAAGAGTTGCCCGCAGATTTGCGTGATGTCGTAAAGCAGTTACAAGAGACCTTGCGGTACAAGAGCTATGCGGTGATGGCCTCGGCGATCCATCGCACGAAGGAAGGTGGGCAGGGTGTTTACAATAAGGGCGTGGCCGAATCAAAGCTGTTCAGCATCAATTCGCAAGGGAATCCAATTTTTTACGACTATTCGATCAGGCCGATTAACCTGGAACCTTCCCCGAGCGGTGCAAGGATGATCCAGATAGGAAACTTTACCTTCAACATGCGTGTTCCGGTGAACGTCGGAACCCAAACTACCTATGAGCCAACTGGTTTCAGCACCCCCGTCACAGTTCGCGACGGCGAAAAGGTTGTGGTGGGAACGACCACGATGGGAGACAAGGGCCTGGTGATCGTACTGATAGCTAGTGTGAGTAAGTAAAGACCGGCTCGGTCGTTCGCGGTGCTCGGGGAACACATTCGGTGAAGGAGAAGCGTAGCCAGAGTAGGCCGGCAGGTGGTTCAATTTCCCGATTAGCTGAATTTCAAATTTGCTCGAATCTCTCTCTCACTTAACTTAATGAAACCACGTCAATCAATTGACGTGTAATCCCTGGGAATCACACAAATTGTTGAGACGTTGAAAATTCCTGAAACGTTCGGCACAGCGCGATCACTTACAGAACAAAGAGAAAAATTGATGCGTTGAGCCTTGAACCAGTGGTACCCTTTCACTGACGCTCCTATGAATGGTTGCATCCCGAAGCTGCCCGTGAAACTTTCGGCGCGCATTTTCCTTCTTCTCGCGCTGGCTGCAAATGCTCTCGCCCAACAACCGGGTGGCACTATCAAGGGTACAGTCACAGATCAACTAGGCAGCTTGGTGATTAACGCTATAGTCGTTGCGAGAGATGCCAGCGGCGCAGACAAAACAACGACAACCAACTCGACGGGCACCTACGAATTTCGATCTCTTCCGCCCGGTCGCTATGATCTAAAGGTCACGGCTCCAGGTTTCAATGTGCTCGAAGAGAAGAATGTAGAAGTGAGATCAGGCAAGACCTTGGCTCTCGATCTGCAACTCACCATTGGGACACTGGAACAGACGGTCACGATCGATAACAAAGGAGTCAGCACCGACGCTGACCGAAATGCCGACGCCATGATTCTCCGCGAACGGGAACTGGAAGCCTTGCCCAACGAGCCCGAAGCGCTAGCCGCAGCGTTGCGGGCGATGGCGGGACCAACCCAGGGTGAGAATGGTCCGCAGGTGAAAGTCGATGGCTTTTCGAACGGCCAGATTCCGCCGAAGGAAGCAATCCGTGAAGTGCGTATCAACCAAAATCCTTATTCGGCAGAGAATGAATATCCGGGCTGGGGCGGAATCGAGATTTATACCCAACCGGGCTCTGACAAGTTTCATGGCGGGGCGAGCTTTAATTTCAATGACGAAAGCCTCAACTCGCGCAACCCATTCGCGCTGGTGCGCGCTCCGTATCAACTGCGCTTCTTCAGTGGAAACCTGACCGGCCCACTGGTGAAGAAGCGGGCCTCGTTTGCCTTCTATCTCAACCGGTATGAAGCCGATAGTAACGCAATCATCAACGCGACGATCCTCGACTCAGCAACTCTGAAGCCCGTCATATTCAACCAGACTCTGGTCACGCCAATTGTGCGAACGAATTTCAGCGTTCGCGGCGATCTGAAAGTTAACAAGAGACACACGCTGGTAGGTAACTATGAATTCGCCGATTCCTCACAGAATCCGCAAGGCATCGGCGGATTCTCGCTGCCATCGAGGGCATATCACAGCCAGAGCGAGTATCACACACTCCAACTGACGGAAACCGCGGT